>CAMLLI010000760.1 GCA_946480685.1 uncultured Flammeovirgaceae bacterium
GCCGAGTTTACTGATACTTGATTCAGACACTACGCGTTCTTTCAATACACCAACAATGGTTAACCAGTGTTGTCCTACCTTGATTGTTTTACCGATGGGATTTTCAGTCGGGAAAAATTTTGCTTTTATAGAACTCCCGATAACGCACACCGGTGAACCGAGGCGTTCCTGCTCTTCTGTAAAAGCTTTGCCATCGAGCATTTCAAAATTATAGATATTGAAATATATCGGCTCTACGCCTACGAGTTTAGCGGAACGTCTCAGGCCGTTTCGAATCACATAGGTATCGAGAATGATCTCAGGAGATATACTGGCTATACCGGGAATGGTTTGCTTGATGTTGCTGACATCGCGCATGGTAAGGCCGGGGGAGAATTTCTTTTTATCCTTCTGTCCTGCCTGCTCTTCGATCTTTTCTTCTTTCTGCTCAACTATCGGTTTGATCACAATGTTATTTACTCCGACCAGTTTTATCTGGTCAAGAATTTCACGTTGTGCTCCATTACCAATGGCGAGCATGGCAATAACAGCGGCTACACCAAAGATTATACCCAGCGCTGTAAGCAAGGAGCGCACCTTGTTGGAAATAACCGCTCCTATAGCAATGGAGAGGTTTGCCAATATTCGTGGTGGAATCATGTTATGAGCGGATTAGTTGTTCGAAGCAGTCGGTATAGCTTTGGCCGGTGCAGCAGGTTTTTCTTCCTGCTCCTTCTTCTTACGCTTGCCGTTCATTTCCTTGAGCAGTGTTATGGCATCATCGTCTGTACCCGGAGGTATAGAAAGATATACTCTGTCGCTTTCGGCAAGACCGCCCAATATAACCACATCGTTGGCATTGGTTTGTCCTACCATTACTTCCTGCTTGACTATATTTATACCTTCCTTCTTATATACAAACGTAACGGTATCAGCCTGGCTGTGCAGGCACTCGAGTGGTATAAACATGGCGTTATCAACTACGCTCGCGATGATGCGATTACTGGTAGTCATGGAAGGACGCAGTGTTGGATCGGTACCGTTGATCTCAACAGCTACTTCAAATACTTTTGCATCGGAGTTCGGTCGCTGCTCCCCTACGTTGGCTACACGAATTACTTTACCCGTTAATTTCTTATCCGGATAGGCATCGAGACCAATGGATACATCTTGTCCTGCTTTTACTTTGCGCACGTCTACTTCGTTCACATAGGTTTTGGACATCATCTTGGTGAGGTCTGGTAACGTAGCGACCGTTGGTTCCCACATATTTATCTGTGATCCGGCTTTGATCGGTTTACCATCCCAGCCTTTTTCATAGATCACCATACCATCTTCAGGAGCCGTTACATTGAACGCTTCCATTACTTTGGTCATGGATGTAAATTCATTTTGTACTTTGCGCAGCTCGGCTGATACTTCGCGCATCTTCTCGATGTTCTGCTTCTTCTTGATCTTGTTGTTCTCTTCTGCCTGCTCCAACGCGCGTACAGCTTTCTCGAGGTTTATTTCATTTTGTTTGATCGTAGCAGGCGGTTCGAACTTGGACTGATCGAGAATGATCTGTTTCTCATCGCGTGCATAACGCAGGTTGATGAGTTCATCGCGCGACTGGCGCATGGTGAGTGTTGTATCGAGCTGTGTTTGTACAAACTTTGAATTTGCTTTTTCAAGCTCGATCTGTTTTTCATTAAAGCGATTCTGGAATTCAGAACGATCGAGTGTTGCAACCCAATCACCTTTCTTTACAACGGTACCTTCGTCAATGATATTCTGGATCGTAACATTCCAGATACGAAAGTCGCGAAGCTGTGATGGACCGAGGATCTTCACGGAGTTTTTGGCCTCCAGTTCTCCGGTTGTTTCAATCTCGACTTTGAAAGGACCACGCTTTACATCAGCAATCACGTCAGCAACTTCGTTGGCTTTGTTGCCGCGAACAATAAAAAATACAATGAGTAGCAGCACAGATATACCTGCACCGATCAGAAGCTTTTTCTTCATTTCAGAAGGTTATTAGAGGTTAAAGGGTTCTCGTCAAAAAATTACCAACGGATTACTCCCTCTTCACTCCCGCGCTACGCATATCAGATCACACCCAACTGCACGAATCCGTTTTCAATTTGTACTCAACTCTTGTAAGATGGTTACAATAATTAGTCCATTGGTTTAAAAAACTACATCAACGGCAAGAAACAAAACGTGCCGGCAAGTATAACATTGTACTGCCGGCACACTATATTATGTTAACGAAATGTAAACCGCTTACTGGTTCTCGCCTTTCTTCACGATGAGCTTTGCCAGTGCTGCATTTTTATCCAGCTTACCTGCATTAACATCTTTCAGTACAGAACCTTTTACAGAGATCTCCAGTGACGATGGTATACCACAGCTTGCACAGCGCGTAAGGCGCACCTGGAAGATCAGCACTTCATCGTCTTTCAAACTCTTTACGGTTTTACCATATTCCAATACATTCTCTTTCAGCTCGCGTTCAAATGCCGGGTAAAGCTCGCCTACTTTCTTGTTACGTGTTGCCTGATCTACATCCTGCAAATTCAGCGTTGGCATATCGAAGCGTTTATAGTCGCGCTCGCTGCTGCTATATACCTGCATGTAGTAGATCACACCATAATCCTTCAAGCGCTCATAGTATATATTCTCTTCAGTGAAATATGTTTTGGACAGATCCACACGGTACAGGCGCGAGAATATACTGGACAAGAGTTCCAGGTCTGGCTCGACAGCATTCGTTGATTCCGTGTTCACCACTTTGATCTTTGCGTCTGCCTGTGCACGCGTCAGCTTACCTGCTTTATACTGTGCTATATCTGACTTCAACGCTTCGATGGAAAGATGCGTACGGTTCGGTGCATTGAAATACTGTCCTACCCATGCACGCGGCTGGTTACCCTGGTTCGTAACCACAATTCTTTCCTGCGGACCAAGCTGTGAGATCATGTCGCTATAGTCAAGTATAAATTCTTTAGCAGCTTCAATTACTTTCAGGTTGTATGAGTCTCGTATACTATCCATATCAACCCGTGTTCTGCCTTTTGTTTTTTCTTTCAGTTTATACGTGCTTCTGCCGTTCACTACAGCACGATCATCACTGCCGTCTTCGCTACCGCGTATATCAATGGTAGCAGGCTCTTCAAATTCATCGCTATATACCACTACACCGTTCTGCATGCCCGAGCCAA
>CAMLLI010000761.1 GCA_946480685.1 uncultured Flammeovirgaceae bacterium
TGAAAAAGAATTCTCCGAGCATTTTTACATACGATGTTCCCTCGGCAAGCATAGGTGTTTCTTTGATATTTTCGAACCGATTGTTTTTATACTGCGGTGACTGACTGATTTTCTCAAGATGTTCTCCGGAAGGAGTTTTACCGAAAGGTCGTTGTTGCATAAATACAAAGATAAGGGCCGCCAGCACTACGATTATAATCGCGGATACTTTGAGGAGCCTGAGGATTAGTTTCATTTGTAAAGTAGACGCATCGGTTGTGTTTTTATTGTAATTCGTTATCTAATCGTCATTCGTTGCTGATGTGCGGCTATTGTGTCTTTAATGCCATACTTATTTTCTGCAGGTTTTCGATGGTGAGGCGTATGCGCTCGGCTTCCCTTTGTATTGTTCGCCTGCGTACTACAAACCATCCGTATACTATCCATGCCGTATAGCCAATGCCGATGGCGGCCTGTTGCAAAACTGTAAAGTCGCGTAACGCTTCAACAAAGAATAACACCATGAGTATATTAAACGAAATAAAATATACCGGCCCGCTTACCGCGAGTATCCGGCTGCGCAACTGATAGAGGGACTCCCAGGAGTATATATGTTTTGCCGGTGCCTGCAGCTCGTCTATTTTCGTCAGGAGTATCGCTACATATAGCTCTACCAATCCCTGCAGAAATACCAATGCACCCAGTCCGGCAACCGCTATATGCGAGAGATACGATTTAATACCAAATCCATTTTTCAGCATAAAGAAAAATATAACAACTCCGGTTGCTGTCAGCACTACACCGCGGAATAATACCTGTTGCAGCATTTTATCTTTAGCGGTTCTGTTTTCCTTCTGTAACCACGACACATCCGGAACACTGGCATTGACTGCCTGTTTTTTCCAGAGTGATTGTAATTGTTCAAATTCTGCCATAGTTATTCGTTTTCAATTGCCGTATATATCGTTGCCAGTTGTTGTTTGATGCGATGAATCTTTACCCGCAGATTACCTTCCTTAATGCCTACTGCTTCCGCAATCTGATTATAGGGAAGTTCCTGTAATACCATACTGATGATAAGTCGATCGGCTTCATCCAGTTGCTGAATCGCCTTGTACAATACCTGTATAGCATGTTCATCGGTAGTATGTTCTTCCGCGTGGTCGATACGAAGATCGCTCAGTGATACGCTTGTGTTTTTCTTGTCTTTGCGGATATACCCTAAACATGTATTTACAGCAATGCGATAAATCCAGGTACCGATCTGTGCATCTCCACGAAAGCGATCCTTATACCTCCACACCCGGATAAATGTTTCCTGCAGTAGGTCTTTCGCTATATCGCTATCGTTGCAATAGCTGAGACATAAATAGTATATATTCCTGGAATAGGTGCCGTACAAGGCAGCAAACTCCGCATCCGAATCCAGCAGTTCACCCACGGTGGAATTACTTTTGAATGAATTGATTTACTTCGTTTATAAACCACTGTGAGTCGTCCCAGTGTATAAAATCCTTAGCTGTTTCCGTAAGTTTTACCGAGTGGTTGGTAAGTGTTGCATAAAAGTTATCATGCATGGTATAGCCTTCTTCGAGGGGCATCTTTTTCATAGTCTTCCCAAAATACCAAGTTCCGAAACACAAAACCGGAATTTTTATCGCGGGCAATATAGGACGCAGATCTGTAGCCATCTGGTCGGCCAACGCAGTAGCTATCGTTTTTCTGTCGGATGCCACATTCCAGTCTGCGTAAAGCTTTGCCTTGAGTGTATCGTGCGTTATCATGTTCTTCCCTAACTGATACATCATGGCGTGAAATGCAGTTTTATCCGGGCCGGTATAGGCAGCCTTTATATTTCCTGCAAAGGTATTCGCTTGCTCCTGTGTGATGGCCGGATTGATTATCTGCGCCAGAAAGGGATACGTATCAATTACGATGAGACGCGCTATACGCGTTGGCTCAGTGCCCAGTTGCAAGGCTATAAATCCACCGTAATTCATGCCGATCACCGTAGCATTTTTTAGTTTCTTTGCCTGTATATAGTCGTTGATGGCATTTTTATATTGTTGTGTATAGTTACTGTCCAAAGGTGCTAAACCGGCAAACCCCGCCAGGTAAAACACATGGCACTCGTGTGTCTTTGATAATTCTTTTACAGCGTCCTGCCACATATCGCCGGAACAGCCAATGTGCGGTATAAATAGCAAGGGACTTCCTTTACCTGTTACCTTTACCTCATACGCCTTTGACTGTGCCAGTACCGATGCCGTTGTGAGCATTAAAATCAAAACTAAAAAGCCTGTAAAATTCTTCATATCCATTTTTTTTGCCGTTGGATACCGGCATGACCGGATTGTTACAGAACCGTGGATATTTTTTTTAAAAGATTATTACAAACCCCACCAGGCCACCAACTTCGCGTATATTTCACTGGTATTTCCTTTTTAATGTGTCCTGACCTGATGCGAACAGCCCTTAAGTTTATTACCAGTTTCATCCTTATCTTCTTGTCAGGAATAGTGCTATACGTCAATACGGCTGTTTATTACAAGCCTGCAATACAGGTGATCGATCAGGATACTGTCAACATGGATGTCTTGCATCAACTCCGTCACCTCAGGCACGCGATGGAAGCCGGTGCCGCAGACGACATGCAGCAACTTTATCCGGAAGGCTATATATTCATGCATGCGTTGTATGGTTTAGCGTGGCATGACTTTGCCAGGCAATTAACACCAGTCACACCGTTGTATAAAGAAGCGCAGGAAGAAATCAGCAAGTCGTGTACTGCCGTTCGCTTACCAGAAGCCCGCGCCATCTTCGATGAGAACCTTATGTTACCGTATGGTGCCTACTATACAGGTTGGAGCAGTTATTTACTTGGCAAAAAACTAAGTCGCGAAAAAACATCGGAACGAAATGCCGAAGAAGTAAAATACTTTCAGCAACAATGCTCGTTGATAGCGGAAGCATTCACTGGCTATACATCACCATATCTTGAATCGTACTACCAGGCAGCATGGCCTGCAGATGCGATGGTATGTGCCGCCTCACTTCGCCTGCACGACAAACTATTCACACCACAGTATAACAATACACTAAATACATGGTTACATAAAGTGAAAGTGAGACTTGATACGAAGGGACTGATTCCTCACAGCGTAGATCCGGCTACGGGACAGTCACACGAGCTAGCACG
>CAMLLI010000762.1 GCA_946480685.1 uncultured Flammeovirgaceae bacterium
CAGCAGAACTTCTGGTAACAATCACACCGGGCACTTGTCCCTGCAGCGTTGACAACGGATTGGCTACTACCCCGCGATCCTGAAATAACTTGGAATCAACACTGGCGACTGAACCGGTTAACGTTTCTTTTTTCTGTTCACCATATCCCACCACAATAACTTCCTGCAGCGACTGCGCATCGGGTTCTAATGCTACATTAATCGCAGTGCGCTTATCGATGGCCACTTCCTGCGGTTTGAATCCGATGAATGAAAATACCAGCACGGCATCTTCATCCTTCACGTCAAGTATATATTTACCTTCACCATCGGTGGTCGTTCCCTGCGATGTACCTTTCACCAAAATGTTTACACCGGGTATAGGAAGACCGGAGTCATCGGATACCACGCCTGAAATACGTCTGTCCTGCGCTGCTGCGGTTTGCAGGATACCGGAGACACTATATAATAAGACAAGCAGTAAACCTGTCGTTCTGGTCCACATCGATACCCTCTGTAGAAGTAATGATCTATTCATAGACTTGGTTTAGTTGTTTTTAAACTTTGAACTGATTGAGAAATGCCGAAGCATGGTGTCGACCGACATTGGCGGGCCGTGAATGTTGCGCACGCGCTGTCTTTTTTGAGACAGGACCGGGTGCTTACCGAAGGTTGAATTCATAGGTTAGAATTTTGGTTTGGTTGTTTGTTTACCGCGAAACCGGTCTCCGCAACGGAAGACTGAAAGGCGCAGTAACGCTTTTCCAAAGATCCCTATGAACTGAAAAACAGGCGATTACTTATGGCTCATTCACGATAAATCATGAACCATATTCAATCGATTGTTTGATTTTTTAAATCGTTTGTTAAGATTTCTCCGTGGTTGAAGTGCCGCACTGCTCCTCTACATATTGTTGCGGAGTTTTGCCGAACAGCTCGCGGAAAGTTTTGCTGAAGTAAGCTGACGAGTTGAAGCCTGCCATAAAACTTATCTCTTTAATAGAGTGCTGTTGTTGCACGAGTAACTCGGCAGCATACTTGAGTCGCACGGTGCGGATAAAGTTGCTGGGGTTTTGTCCGGTGAGTGAACTGATCTTCCTGAAAAAATGCGAGCGACTGATGCCGACACTCTTTAACAGGTCCTCCAAAGCAAAGTCCGGATTGCTGATGTTCTCGAGGATGATCTTCGTTACTTTATCCAGGAAAATTTCATCGAGGGTGTTGGTAGTAACTTCGCGCGCGGGCACCATGCCGCCCTTCGCCATAAATTTATCTTTGAGCCGCTGGCGCGATTCAAGTAAATTCTTCAGGCGTGCCTTGAGTACATATATATTAAATGGCTTCGGTAAATACTCGTCTGCACCGGTGTGATATCCTTCAATGCGATCTTCTTCCAGGCTGCGGGCGGTTAACAGAATTACGGGTATGTGACAAGTCTCAATCTCGCTTTTTACTTTACGGCATAGTTCGAAACCATCCATCTCCGGCATCATAATATCACTGATGATAATATCCGGATAGTACTTCAATACTTTTTCAAGACCATCGGCTCCGTTCACAGCTTCCCGTATTTTATACTGCTCGCGAAGTTCGTTCTTGAGATGCCAGCGCAATTCTTTGTTGTCTTCTACAATCAACAATACAGGTTTGTGTTCTGCACCGGGCTGCAACGTATCGTCTTCACTTCCGGTGCCACCGGTGATAGCCAGTTCGTACTCCGTGGAGCGGATGGCGTTGTTATCATATATATAGTTCGCCAGCGCGTTGTGCTGTATATCTTTCTGCTCGCTTCGGTTGCGCTTGTCGTGCAGCGGCAGACGTACAGTAAATATACTTCCCTTTCCAAATTCACTCTCTACCAATATCTCACCATGGTGCAGCTCTACCAGGCTTTTTGTAAAGTGGAGTCCTATACCCGTGCCGGTGCGCGAGTTGTCTACATGGAAGAAACGTTCAAAGACATGTTTGAGCTGATCTTCCTTTAATCCTATACCGGTATCTTTTACGCGAAGCTCTACATATTCATTCCGCTTGGATGTTCCGGTAACTTCTACCTGCAACATAACGGTGCCTCCCTCCTGCGTAAACTTCAGTGCATTGGACAACAAGTTGGTAATGATCTTCTCGAGCTTATCCGGATCGAACCATACCGGGAGTGTATCCACCGAACTTTCGAAATGAAAATCGATGGCGCGCATCGCAGCCAGATCGTTAAACAACAGGAATATATCTTTACTGAACTGAACAATATCAGCCTGCACTGTTTCAAGCGGGGCCTTGCCAAGATCCATCTTTCTGAAATCCAGCAACTGGTTAACCAGGTTCAGCAACCTGCGCGCACTCCGCTGAATAATACGGGCTGATGATTGCACCTCTTCTGCGTTGGCCGGCGATGATAATATTTTTTCAATGGGATTCAGAATCAGTGTGAGCGGTGTGCGAAACTCATGCGATACATTAATAAAGAACAACAGCTTCATCTGGTCGAGCTCGTGTTCTTTCTCCTCGCGTACTCTTCGGGTATAGTAGCGCATTCCCAATATAACGGCTATCGCAACAATCAATATATATAGTGTATAGGCCCACCATGTTTTCCAGGGCGGTGGCAGTACATGAATGGCAAGCGCCACCTTCGAAGCATTGTCCCAAACCTCATCGTCTGACACCATCACTTCAAAAGTATAATCGCCCGGGGCCAGGTTGGAATATGTAGCGCTTCGCTTGTTGCCTACGTAATTCCATTCTTCATCGAGACCCGCCATGCGGTATGCATACTTATTCTTCTCCGGGTTGTCGTAGTCCAGTGCCAGAAAATCAAACGCTATATAGGACTCGTTGTAGCGAAGCGTGAGCTCGTTTGTTTTCGCTATCGACTGCTGCAGGATGACGCGATTGTTCAGCGTGTCGTATGCTTTTATAGTACGATTGTGAATTTTAAAGCCGGTTATTAATACTTTCGGTTTGGTAGAGTCCGCCAGAATTTTTGCCGGATCGAAAATATTAAATCCATTTATACCACCGATGAGTATACGTCCATCTTTTGCTTTGTCGATCGATTTACTTTGAAACTCCATGCCCTGCAAGCCATCGTGTGTATTGAAGTTCTTGAACACATGTGTGGCGGGATCGAGTTTGGACAGGCCGCTCTTCGAGGTTAACCAGAGGTTGCCCAGATCATCTTCACATATACCGGTGATC
>CAMLLI010000763.1 GCA_946480685.1 uncultured Flammeovirgaceae bacterium
GATCGAAAACATTCAGCGTGAAAACCTGAATGCGATAGAAATTGCATTGAGCTATCAGCGCCTCATCACCGAGTGTAGTCTGAAGCAGGAAGAACTTGGCGAGCGTGTTGGCAAAAACAGAACTACGGTTACCAACTACCTTCGTCTGTTAAAACTTCCGCCAGATATACAGATTGCTGTGCGCGATAATAAACTCTCGATGGGTCAGGCGCGTGCTATCATCAGTGTGGAGAATCCGGAGCAGCAACTCTATATATTCAAAAAGACATTGGATGAAGATCTTTCCGTTCGCAGAGTGGAAGAGCTTGTACGCGAAGTATCGGAGAAAACTGCTGTAGCGAAACCGGAAAGTGCACAAGCGAACAACCCGGCATCAAGAGAAATTTCTCAACTGCAATCCAAATTATCATCACACTTTGGCACTCGTGTTGTTGTGAAGAGCGATGGTAAAAGAGGCGAAATCAAGATACCGTTCCTTTCAGTAGAAGATCTGAACCGGGTACTCGACATTCTGAGAATCCGTACAGAGTAAAGCATATAGGTTTTAACCTGAATTGCTCTACCCTTTTTACTCGTACAGAAACGTTGCTTGTCTTGTTCCGATGTTTCGGTAACTTGTGCCTGTTTTGCTTCAAGCAGCAACATTCAATGAAGAAACTATTTGTACTTAGTGCATTTACATTTTTGCTCACATTTCAGTTACAGGCACAGACTGCCGTTGTAACGGAAAGCGATAGCCTCATCGTTGAGAGTCAGGATACAGTCTTGTTAAAGTCGTATGCAACGCGGTATAATCCGCGAAAGGCTTTATTGTTCGCTGCTGTACTTCCAGGACTCGGGCAGATATACAATAAAAAATACTGGAAGCTTCCGTTGGTATACGGAGGCTTTTTCGGCACAACGTATGCCATGGTATTTTACAACAACCTATATCGCGACTATAAACAGAAACTCTTTGCCAACCTTGAAGATGGATATGAGGGCGACTCTGAAATACGGCCGGGCGATGTATATACCACAAAGAATTATCGCGTAGCCGTAGACCGCGCCAAGCGCAGCCGCGACTTCTGGCTTATTATGATGGGTGCTATGTATTTACTGCAGATGGTTGACGCACACGTAGATGCTCACCTGAAAGAATTTGATCTGAACCCACAGTTGCGCGTGAGTATAGAACCGATGATGGAACAGAATATGATGCTGGGCAAGCAATCTGGTTTTTCATTGATTGTTCGTTTTTAAAGCCCGCCTTTCTTTCGAAACACCGTCTTTTTCCTCGGCATATTTTTATGTTATAGTCTTTGAAATCCAAAGACAAAATGCATTTTTACAGACAATTGACTCTGTATGAACATTATTCTTTTAGGCTACGGCAAAATGGGCAAGATCATCGAACGTGTGGCGCTTGAGCGCGGCCATACCATCAGTGCCCGCATTGACGTAAACAATCAACACGAATTTGAAACCATAGAAGGCGATGTAGCCATTGAGTTCTCACATCCCGATGCTGCATTTGAAAATGTAAAGAAGTGTATTCTCAAAGATATACCGGTAGTATGTGGCACCACCGGATGGCTGAAGCAAAAACCGGAGATTGAAAAACTTTGCCAGGAAAAGAACGGAGCTTTCTTCTATGCTTCCAATTATAGCCTGGGGGTAAATATCTTTTTCAAACTCAACGAACATCTCGCTAAAATGATTGGTGCCTTTGATGAGTATAATGTTGGTATGGATGAAATTCATCACACCGAAAAAAGAGATGCTCCGAGCGGCACTGCCATTACACTTGCGGAAGGCATACTGAAGCATGTAAAAACAAAAAAAGGCTGGGTAAATGAAGACACCGAAAAAGATGAGGATCTGTATATCCAGTCATTTCGTATCGACCAGATACCAGGCACACACGTTGTAAAATATTCGTCACAGATCGATGATATCGAGATCAAACATATAGCACATTCACGCGAAGGTTTTGCCAAAGGAGCCGTAATGGTTGCCGAATGGATAAAAAACAAAAAAGGTGTGCTGAGCATGGACGACTACCTGAAATTCTAGGCCGTTTCGTGCGACTAATCATACGATCAAATTATTTTCTCTTTATTTGCAAGTTTTAAATTCAGTTATACGATTATGAATTGGCAGTTTTGGAAGAAATCACAGCGCGAAGCAAAACCAAAATCTAAAACCCGCGAATGGTGGGACGCTATACTTTTTGCTGTTGTTGCTGCCACGCTTATCCGCTGGCTTATCATGGAAGCCTATACCATTCCAACGCCTTCCATGGAGAACTCATTGCTGGTAGGTGATTTTCTTTTCGTAAGCAAGTTCCATTATGGAACGCGTACTACAACTACTCCCCTGCAGGTGCCGCTTACACACCAGAAGATCTGGTTTACCAATATACCTTCATACCTCGAGTGGATAAAATTACCACAGTATAGATTGCCCGGCATAAGCGAAGTAAAACGTGAAGATGTAGTAGTCTTCAATGTGCCGCCGGTTGGTTTGAATGAAGGTAAAGATTATCCGGTCGATCTCAAGACAAACTATATCAAGCGTTGTGTCGCTATACCCGGCGATACCCTGACGATTAAAGACAAACAGGTTTTCATTAATGGTGTAGCGGAAGCAAATCCACCGGAGATGCAATTCAGCTATATGGTGGTATCCAAAGATCAAATCAGTCAGCGTAACCTGCAGAACCTTGAACTTGGTCCGGAAGATTACCAGAGTTACCGTCAGCCGAATGGCCAGTATGCGTACATGATGTGGCTTACAAAGGAAAAGGCTGACGAGATAAAAGCACTGCCTTATATTGTCAGCATTGAGATGGAGAAGCGTATTGAGGACGAAGGTGCGATCCCCTACTCCACTTACTACGATTGGTCTGGCGGAAGCAACTCTAAAAAATACTACCATTGGTCAACCGATAACTTTGGTCCGATCTGGATACCGAAAGAAGGTGCTACGCTTGCTATCAACGATTCAACGCTTGCCCTATACGGCACTACAATAAAACTATACGATCACAACAAAGATGTAAAGATCGAGAACGGCAAGTTGTTCATCGATGGTAAAGAAGTTACCGAATATACTTTCAAACAGAATTACTATTTCATGATGGGTGATAACCGTCATAACTCCCTCGACTCGCGCTTCTGGGGCTTTGTACCGG
>CAMLLI010000764.1 GCA_946480685.1 uncultured Flammeovirgaceae bacterium
ATTAAAGTTAAGGTTCTTCAACACCGTAAGCTCCGAACGCGTAGGGTATGCGAATGAGACATTCTCGAAAGAAATTTTTCCCTGTAATTTCAATGGAGATGCTTCGGTAACTTCGGCTTCATCTTTTTCATGCAGAATGTCGAGTATACGTTCGGAAGCACCGATCGATCGCTGCAGCTGTGAATATATATCTCCAAGACCGGCTATAGAGAATCCTATAAACGAAGTATAGAGTACAAATGAGAATAGCTCACCCGTTGTAATTTCGTTTACCTGCACAAGTTTGGCACCATACCAACCTACCGCAACTATACCACCAAATACAACAAAGATTATAAATGACACAAAGAGGCTCCGGTAGCGTGCTCCGTGAAGTGCTGTGCCTACTACTTCGTTAATGGCTTTGCTATAGCGATTGACTTCGAATATTTCGTTGGTGAACGACTTTACTACGGAGGCAGATT
Source organism: uncultured Flammeovirgaceae bacterium (assembly GCA_946480685.1). The sequence continues at coordinate 465 of CAMLLI010000764.1, forward strand.
GAAATGATTCTTCAACAATAATGTTTGCCTCGGCTAATTTGTCTTGTGTTTTACGGGAGAGCTTGCGAATAAATTTTCCGAAGATCAGAGCTGACAGAACAATGACCGGAAATGTGAGTAACATAAAACCGGTTAATGTAGGAGCGAGATAGAAAATGATAATTGTTCCGGTGATAAGCGTAATGATCTGTCGCAGTAACTCTGCGAGGGTAAAGCTGAACGCTCCCTGAAGTGTTTCTGTATCCGATACCATTCGACTCATCAGTTCGCCCACGCGCTTGTTATCAAAGAACGTCATGGGCATCCAGATAATCTTTTTATAGATAGACTTCCGTACATCGGCCATTCCTCTTTCTGTAACTATAGAAAAAGTATATACCCGAATGAAGGAGAAAATTCCCTGTACAAAAAGTATAGCTAATAATGCAAGAGCAGCTTCGTTGATAGACGTAAAATATTTTGGTTTACCGGAAGCTATATCCAGCAGTTCACCAGATAATCGGGGGAAGGCCATGAGCGTTACACTGGATAACACCAATGAAACAAGTCCTGTTATAAACAAGGCTTTGTAAGGCAACATGAATTTAAAGATGCCGGCAAGTTGTTGTAAACTTGTTTTAGTAATGCGCCTCTTCTCTTCTTCCCGTAGCGGTTCTCCGCTGTTTCGCTTCGCCATACTTCTATTGTGAGATACTGAATTATACTTAATGAGCTTATTGCAGTGTAATGTTTCCTTTTACAGAGAACACAACGGTATCTCCTAAAAACATTTTCTGCCCCCCGTTAATGGAGTAGGATGAGAGCACAGGTTTATTGTATACATCCTGAAACTCCATTGTTAAAAAACGCGTGCTGCTATAGAGAGAGTTTGTTTCCTTGAATTGCGCTTCGATTCGCTTTACATTTTCCGGCTTGCCGTAATAGTATATTTTCATCGAGCGTACCGGTAATTCTTTATCGGTAACAATAGTTTTTATTTTCAGATTGCTACGGTTATCGGTTAACCCGTCTTCAACTTTATACGCACCTACATTGATAGGTTTATTAAGTGTTTTCAACTCGTGGAATATATCCAGCTCGTTCATCCACCCGGTGCTGTCTTTCGGTTGTATAGTTTGTTTCTCTTCCTTCTCACCCAGTCTGGCGACCTTGTGCGTAGAAGCTTTTGCTTCGGTAAGGAAATGAATTTGTGATGACACCAGACTATCAATCGGGTAATAGCCGGCATAGTGTACACCTCTTTGGTCGCATGCACTGATGCTGCACATCAATACCAATGCTATACCAAAGAGGTGAAGGAATGATCTGATTTTTATCAAACTATTTTTCAAGTAAAACATTTCCTGTCATTTGAGACGGAATAGCAACTCCCATCAGCGTAAGAATGGTTGGTGCGAGGTCGCCCAGCTTTCCATCTTTCAACTTTCCTTTATAGGTATCATCTACAAGAATGCATGGAACCAGGTTCGTTGTATGCGCAGTGTTAGGAGTACCATCTTCGTTAATCATCATATCAGCATTACCGTGATCGGCAATAATGATAGTGGTATATCCATTCTTCAAAGCAGCTTCAGTAACCTGTTGCGCGCAAGCGTCAACCGTTTCGCAGGCTTTAACTGCAGCTTCAAAAACTCCGGTGTGTCCAACCATGTCGGGGTTAGCAAAGTTGAGACAGATAAAGTCAGGCTCTTTCTTGTTCAGCTCAACAATGATCTTGTCTTTAATTTCATTGGCACTCATCTCCGGAGCAAGATCGTATGTAGCTACTTTCGGTGACGGACACAGTATGCGAGACTCTCCGGTGAAGGCTTCTTCTCTTCCGCCCGAGAAAAAGAACGTAACGTGCGGATACTTTTCTGTTTCAGCGATACGTATCTGTTTTTTTCCAGCGAGTGAAACAACTTCACCTAATGTCTTCTCAAGATTATCCTTATCAAAAATTACTTTAACATCCTTGAAGGAGTCATCGTAGTTGGTAAGTGTGATATAGTATAGCGGCAGTGCCTTCATCTGCTGCTCCGGAAAATCCTGCTGTGTTAATGCCTGTGTAATCTGACGTCCGCGATCGGTACGGAAATTAAAGCACAACACTACATCTCCTTCTTTTATAGTTGCTACAGGTTGTTCCTTTGCATCTACCATTACGATCGGCTTGATGAATTCATCCGTTACATTCGTATCGTACGATTGTTGTATAGACTTCAATGCATCGGTAGATTTTTCGCCAACACCGTGTACCAGCAAATCGTAGGCAAGTTTCACGCGCTCCCAACGTTTGTCGCGGTCCATAGCATAGTAGCGACCAACGATGCTTGCGAGTTTACCCGTTGTTTTGCTAAGGTGATCGGTAACTTCTTTAATATAGTCGAGCCCGCCTTTTGGGTCTGTATCACGTCCATCTGTAAAAGCGTGTACAAATAAATTGTCAATGTTGTTATTCTTCGCGATGGTAATTAAGCCTTTCAGGTGCTCAACATGTGAGTGCACTCCGCCATCAGAAACCAACCCGATGTAATGAACGCTCTTGTTATTCTTCTTTGCGTACGCAAAAGCATCGAGTAGCACAGCATTCTGGTCGAGTTCTTTATCGTCAATCGCCTTGTTCACACGTACAAGATCCTGATACACAACTCGGCCGGCACCGATATTCATGTGGCCTACTTCCGAATTACCCATCTGTCCTGCCGGTAAACCTACCGCCAGTCCGG
>CAMLLI010000765.1 GCA_946480685.1 uncultured Flammeovirgaceae bacterium
GATCTATAGGAGACTCACCATGATTGGAGAAATATAACATGGTTCGCGCCAGGTCAATACAACTCATCGATACAGCGCAGTGATGAAAGTATACATCCAGTACTTTGCTGATGTCGTTGTGAATATTATTATGACTCTTCAGGAAATTTACCAGTGCTGCATTACGAAAGCCTTGTTCTTTTTCTGATTGTGCTACTTCTGCATCATAGTCAACAGAAGAATTGCCTGAAGTTTTGCGCAGAAAATTCAGAACACTTTTATAGGCACATTCCTGGTCGGAGATGAGCATATCTGTAATTACCAGCGCACCCGCATTGATAAACGGATTGCGCGGTATACCTTTTTCATATTCAAGTTGAACGAGCGAATTAAAGGCTGTGCCGGAAGGTTCTTTCCCTACACGTTTCCAAAGCGAGTCGCCATGTTTGGCAAACACCATCGTAAGCGTAAACACTTTCGATATACTCTGAATAGAGAACGGTTCGTTGGCATCACCAACCGAAACAATGTCTCCATCGGGAGTGGCAATGGCAATGCCGAACTTCTTCGGATCAACACGCTGCAAGGCCGGTATATAGTTAGCAACTTTACCCGTACCAAAGAGCGGTTGTACTTCCTGCCGGATCTCTTCCAGCACAGCCTGGTAATTCATATAGCTAAGCAGTCGCTATAAATCACAGATTTACTTCTTAGCCTCTTTCGCCCACATATCGCGGAGTGTAACTGTTCTGTTAAAGATCAGTTTGCCCGGTGTGGAATCAGGGTCAAGACAGAAATATCCTGTACGCAAAAATTGGTAACGGTCTTCTATCTTGGCCTGAAGTATAGCAGGTTCGGCATATACCGCCGGCAATACCTTTAATGAATCAGGATTAATATAGTCTTTGAAATCACCTTCTGCCTGGCTCAGGTCTTCCACTTTAAAAAGTCTGTCGTATAGTCTTGTCTCAATCGCTACAGCGTGTTGTACACTTACCCAATGGAGCGTACCCTTCACGTTGATACCCGAAGTATCAGAACCGCTGCGGCTTTCCGGTATATACGTGCAATGAAGTTCTTTTACATTTCCGTTTTCATCCTTGATCACGTTTTCACACTTGATGATGTACGCACTCTTCAGGCGCACCATTTGTCCGGGAGCAAGACGGAAATATTTTTTCGGAGGATTCTCCATGAAATCTTCCGCTTCAATATATACCTCGCGACTAAACGGTATCTCACGACTGCCAGCATTCGGATCTTCCGGGTTTTCTTCACCGTGCAGCATTTCGGTTTTGCCTTCCGGGTAGTTGGTAATAACAACTTTCACCGGTTCAAACACCACCATTCTGCGCAGCGATATTTTGTTTAAATGTTCGCGCACGCAAAACTCCAGCAAGCCCACATCGATCAGGTTCTCACGTTTGGCAACACCAATCTTTTCACAGAATTCGCGAATGCTTTCCGGAGTATAGCCACGTCTGCGCACAGCCGACAGTGTAGGCATACGCGGATCGTCCCAACCCGCTACATATTTTTCATTTACCAGTTGCAGCAGCTTGCGTTTGCTCATCACCGTATAGGTCATGTTAAGACGCGCAAACTCGTACTGATGCGATGGGTATATATCCAGGTTCTTGATGAACCAGTCATATAGTTCGCGGTGCGGAATAAACTCGAGCGTACAAACACTGTGTGTGATGTTTTCAATCGCATCACTTTGTCCGTGGGCGAAGTCATACATCGGGTATATACACCAGGCATCACCGGTACGATGGTGATGTGCATGCTTGATACGATAGATGATCGGGTCGCGCATGTGCATGTTGATATGACCCATGTCGATTTTTGCACGCAGCACTTTCTCGCCATCGCGATACTTTCCTTCTTTCATTTCCAAGAACAACTTCTTGTTCTCTTCGATGCTGCGGTTTCTGAACGGACTATCCTTACCCGGTTGTGTAGGCGTACCCTTCTGTGCCGCGATCTCTTCGCTGGTACTGTCATCAACATAGGCGAGTCCTTTATCGATAAGCTTCAGTGCAAACTCGTAAAGCTGGCTGAAGTAGTCGGAGGCATACAGTTCATTCTCCCATTGGAAGCCGAGCCACTTTACATCGTTCTTGATGCTTTCAACATACTCTGTTTCTTCGGTTACAGGGTTGGTGTCATCAAAACGCAGGTTGGTGTAACCGCCATATTTATTTGCCAGTCCGAAATTGAGGCAGATACTTTTGGCGTGGCCCATGTGGAGATAACCGTTGGGTTCCGGTGGAAAACGCGTGATAATTTTTTTGTATTTACCAGCTTGTAAATCGTTTTCGATAATCTCTTCGAGAAAATTTAAGCTCTTTTCTTCAGTCATTGTCGTAATAAAAGCAAAGCCCAAGGTAGAAAGTCTTATCATCTTTTGAAAAATTCAGGATAAAAAACCGGCAACCGGTCATTATCACAGCGCGCTTCTTTATTATTGCAGCCGGAGATTTGCCTGGCACGATACATAGTAAAACGACATGCTGTAGTGGTAGCGTTGTGTAGAAGTATAGAACTGGTTCTCCGCTGCTCTGACCATCCTATGCTGAAATTTAGTTTTACCAAAACCGGCAAACCGACCGGTGCATTTCTGGGCGACTCTTACAAGATCGAATATAATCTTAGTCTGCCTGATGGAAGCCATGCAAAGGTGTCGTACCGTGATTTTAATGCAACCATTGAGATTGACGACAGAGTAATTCTGGTTAAGCCCGTTATGAATGAAATTACTGTTAACTGCTACCAGATTCTGGAAGGCGATGTTTGTATCGGGCAGATAAAGAAGTTTTCGTGGTGGAGTACCGAACTAAAGATTGTATTGAATGCCGGTGTGATTTTTAAAGCGAAACGGGTATATAAAAATTTTTGGGACAGGCTGTTTAATTCAAATGACTATCTGATTTTCCTGAGCAGCGAAAACAATTTTGTTAAGTATACCTTTAAGGCAAACGAACATTTTTCAAAGAGCTTTTGGACTGACGAATACCGGGCACTGGAAGGACATGTTGAAAGCACGATTGACAATATGTTGATTCCATCCATCGGTTTTGTTTTGATCGAGCTCATGCTGATAGACGCTGCATCGTGATATATTACTATATTGAGAAGGTACAAACATATCTATACTTCAACCCCAACAGAGAATGATTCTGCTTCAC
>CAMLLI010000766.1 GCA_946480685.1 uncultured Flammeovirgaceae bacterium
ATTGAACCAATAATTCATACCATAAGGTATAAAAATGGAAAGGGTGGTTTATAGCCACCCTTTCTTATTTACATAGTTTTTATAGAAAAAAAATTTTTCAGCAACAGCCCGATATATAGTTTCGGATTACTGCGTAACGAATGTAGTCAGATCTCTTGAGTACGTAAGCGTTAGCAGGTGCATGGCGCGCGTGCAAGCTATATATAGCATGCTTCGATCAACATCGGTGTTGTAGTTCCGGGATGATGCAAAAGGAACGATCACTTCATCGAATTCCAATCCCTTTGCAAGGTGTGCTGTTGTTACCACAACACCATTGGCAAATGAAGTACTGTCGGGAGTGAGTAGATTTACTCCGGGGCCTTTTATATCGTGATATAGATCTTCGGCCTGCTGCAATGTCTTGCAGATAATTCCCAGGGACTGACGATCAGAATTTCTGAATCGCTCGATCAGGTCTTTGATAGCCTCACCTTCTTCCTGGTTACTGTTATACCGCAGCACTTCCGGTACCTGCCCGTGACGTTCCATAGGCACTACGTTGGGATTGCTGGATATATGCTGTGCAAATGCTGTGATCTCATAAGTAGATCGATAACTCCTGAATAACTTTACCGTATCCGCCTGCGGAAATACCTGTTGTATACCTTCCGCTGAAGAAGCGCTATATGGATTTACCGTTTGACTTACATCACCAAGTATGGTTTTCTTACAGTTAAACAAACGCGACACCACTGCGTACTGCACCGGTGTATAATCCTGCATCTCATCAATGAGTAAATGCTTTACATCATCATACGTCTTAACACCTTCCAACCTGATCTTGCAATATATGAGCGGGAAAACATCGGCATATTCCAATGAACCGTTTGGTCCGAGGCGAAACAGGTGCTCCTGTCCCATCCACTTGTAAAAATCTTTATACAGGTCGAATACATTACCGAGTCTGAACATACGCGGAATGGTTTCCCATATCTGCGCCTTTTCACCACCGGTTAATTTGCGTTTCGTATGACTGCGTACATAGTTCAGTACATCTTTCACCGCTTCCGGGAAACGCTTGAATATAGGGAGACGATGATAGGCACGTAACCGCTCAATGATAAAAGGCCATGGCACGACAATACCCGCTACCCGTATCTCCTGCTCAGCAGCACCAAAGTAATTATTCTCTACATGGATAAGATAGCGGTTTAGCTGTCCTAAAAATTCAAAGGTGGATTTGAAACGGATACGTTCGATAAAAGAAGAATCATGCTTTTCAAGCAATGCAGAAACCTGGTCAAAGAAACTTTGAAATTTATACTTGTCTTCCAATAACTCTGTGGCCAGTTCATCCATTCCCATCTCAGGTATATGTTCTTCACCAAGTTCCGGTAATACGTTCGATATATAGTCTGCAAATACTTTGTTCGGTGAAAGGATCAGTATATCCTTCGATGTAATGGTCTCGCGGAAGCGGTATAACAAAAATGCAATACGGTGTAACGCGATAGATGTCTTACCGGAACCGGCAACTCCCTGGATGATCATAACCTGTGCAGTCTCATTGCGGATCACAGCATTCTGATCACGCTGAATGGTTGCCACGATGTTCTTCATCTTGTCATCCGAAGACTTACTCAGCTCCTTCTGCAAAATATCATCGTGGATGTTTACCGCGTTCTCAATCATAAACTCCATCTTCCCTTCCCGGATCTTATACTGGCGTTTCAAGGCCACTTCACCGTGTATGGTACCCGATGGTGTTTTATACCAGGCTTCACCGAGTTCAAAATCATAGAACATCGATGATATAGGGGCACGCCAGTCGTAGATTGAATTTGCACGCTGCGAATCATCTGCGAACGAATAGATTCCTATATATATAGGGCTTCGCTCCTGCCCCGCTACAAAATCGATACGACCGAAATACGGAGAGTCTTTGAGTTTATACAGCTTTCTTTTTTTGGCTACAGCCGACTCTCCCGTGAAAGCCATGCGGTTAATGGACTGACCGGCTGCCACCATATCCGCTTCGTCCATGCCCGATTGATTCTCATAGATATATTGTTTGTTCTGCCGCAGTTCAGCGGAGAATTGTTTAACGGTATCATCAACCCGTATGAGGGCTAACTGAAGTTTCTCTTTGATCTCTTCAAGGTATTCGCGCTCTTCCTGTTCTGTGCTGTTGATCATCATCACTTGTAATTTCAACAAAATCGAACCTGCGGCCGCAGGCAAACCGCAAAATTAAAAGTTTATACGCATAAAAAGAATGTTGGTAAGGATTAATCCGATGAAAGGACGCTGCTAATAACGTCACTTCGAGCGTTCGATTTTAATTCATGTCTGCGCAGTCAACGCGAGAAGCCCTGGTCGGAGCACCGAAAAATCGAAACAATATATACTCTGAACAGATGCTCCTGACAAGAGCCTGACATTGGGGTGTCTCGCGGGAAAGATGCATTCCATAGGGAAACTGTACGCTCGAGATGACGCTGAACTTTTTATAACCTTCACTGAACGTTCTTTCCACTCCCAAAAGAAAGGGAATATAAATCGCCCACCGTCATTTAGCAAAACAGGTTATCACCAAACCCATAACCAAACACGAAATGAAAAAACAATCACTTCGGATCCTTCTATCAGCAACGCTCCTGGCAGGATTCACATTCGCATGCAAAGACGAATTACTCGCTCCTGCAGGAGAAGATGCAGCAACATCATCTGTAGCAACAGAGAATGCCAGGCGCGGTAGCCCTGACGTTAACTACCAGGTAAGCCAACAAGTATCCGGAACTACGTGGACGTATACCATTACCAAGAGTAGTACATCCAAACATCCGGGACATTTCATTATCAACTTCGGGAATTGTGACGATGCAAGCCCGACCCTGGCAAATATAGTCTCGGCCAAAGTCAATGGTGCAGACTGGTTAGGAAAAATAGAAGCCAGTGAAGGAGCGACAGGTTGTATACCTTCATCTTCAAACTTTGTAAAATTCGATGACCTCGACTGTGCCGATCAGTATATAATCGAGTTCACACTCGATACACTATACGCTGCCGTGCCTTCGCTAGGGTGGATAAAAGCCGGAAGATCCTGTACGGAGACAGCATTAATCGCTCCCGGATGTCGCGGCTATATACTTACCACGACATTGGACGCAAATGCATCCATGGCCGGA
>CAMLLI010000767.1 GCA_946480685.1 uncultured Flammeovirgaceae bacterium
GATCCGCCTTTGGCAACCGTTTCTTCGAACGGATACAGGTCTACAATCACCAGGTCTATCGGGGCAATGTTAAACTCTTTGGCTTGCTTCAGATCACCGGCATCATCGCGTCTGTAAAGTATACCTCCGAATATAGCAGGGTGTAATGTTTTCACACGACCTCCAAAAATGGAAGGATATCCCGTCAGGTTCTCAACCGGTGTTACAGCATAGCCCAGCTTCTCAATAAATTCCTGCGTGCCGCCTGTTGATACAAATTCTACTCCCTGCTTGCCGAGCGCATGTACTATAGGTTCCAGGTTATCTTTATAAAAAACAGAGATAAGAGCTCGGGTAATTTTCTGGGTGGCCATGTTCAGGAATAGATTTGGTAAATTTTAAAATGAGGTGCAAAAGTAGTTTTTGATGCACGATTAAAGAAGGAGCCGTCCGAATTTTCTTCTCGAAATCAAATGCCCGTAGGGTCTGCCGCCGGATAAAAGAAAAGGCCCCGCGTCTTACAGGGCCTTTCAAGTATACTTTTGTCTGAAGCTACAGCGATCAGAATTCTGACTCTTCGTACTCTTCAAACTCAATGGTAAAATCATCAGCATCGATATAGGCCGGGAAGCGATCGCGGAATGCGTGCAGTGCATTTGCACTCAGCTCCATGGTGCGCACGGCTTCGCCACCTTCGTTGGTATAAATCACTTCGCCCTTGGGACTGATAATAGAAGAGTGACCGTTGTATTCTATACCATGATCATCCTGTCCCACGCGATTCACGCCTACTACATAGCTCAGGTTTTCAATGGCCCGTGCTTTCAACAATGTGTCCCACATCTCGATGCGTGTAACCGGCCAGTTGGCTACATAGACTGCAACATCGTATGATAACTTCTGGTTGATCCGGTCCCAACGATTACGGCTCCACACCGGGAAGCGCAGATCGTAGCAAATGAGCGGGCATATCTTCCAGCCTTTCCAGGTGCCGATGAGCAGACTTTCTCCGGCGGAGTAAGTCTTGTGCTCGTTCTCCATTCTGAAAAGGTGACGCTTGTCGTATGTTTTGAAATTTCCTCCGGGCTCCATCCAAAGGAGGCGGTTGTAGTAGCGGTCGTGTACACTTACTATATAGCTGCCCAGTATAAGCGCTCCGGTCTGATCGGCCATTTGTCTCATCCACTTGAAGGTGCGCATGTTCATGAGTTCCGCTTTTTTGTTAGCGGACATGGTAAAACCAGTGGTAAACATTTCGGGGAGCACGATCACATCCGTGGAACCGGGGATCTGCCAGATCTTCTCCTCGAACATCGCGAGATTAGCTTCGATGTCTTCCCAGTGCAAATCGGATTGGATCAGCGTAATTTTAAGGTCCTGCATGGCTTGTGGATTTCGCCTGCAAAGAAACGCAATGAACCGGAATTTGTCTAAGGAAAATTTTGTGAATAGCCGGCAATGTCTCTATATCTTCCGCAGTATCTCGCCTGCCTTTGCCAGTGTTTCTTCTTTTTTGGCAAAACAAAAGCGAAGCAAGTGGTTATTGGTTTTGTCGTTGTAGAAAACTGAAACGGGAATAGAAGCCACCTTGAAATTCTTCGTGAGGTCTTCTGCCATCGCTACATCGCTCTTTTTAGAAATATTTTTATACGACACTACCTGAAAGTATGAACCACTGCACGGCAACGGTTCAAACGATGAACCTTCGATCTGCTTCAAAAAGAAATCGCGCTTCTGTTGATAGAATTTTCCGAGCGACTGGTAATGTTCCGGAGTACGCATATACTCTGCGAGCGCGAGCTGCACGGGTGTGTTTACACTAAACACAATAAACTGGTGGGTCTTACGAACTTCTTTGGTGAGATACTCGGGGGCTACTACATAGCCTGCTTTCCACCCGGTAGCGTGAAATGTTTTTCCAAATGAGAACACGGCAAAACTTCGTGAAGACAATGCCGGGTAACGGAGTACACTTTGATGCGTAAGTCCATCGAAGATCAGCCGTTCGTATACTTCATCGCTTAACACCAGCAGGTTGTGTTCGAGTACAATCTTCTCAAGCTCCAGCAAGTCGCGCTCCTGTAACACCGAGCCGCACGGATTATGCGGAGTGTTGATCATGATCATGCGTGTGCGCGGAGTAATTTTGGCGCGAACTATATCCCAGTCGATCGAGAAGTCGGGAGGATATACATTGACGTGAACGGGGACACCTCCGTTAAGGCGTATAGCAGGACTATAGGAATCGTAAGACGGATCGAACAGGATCACCTCATCGCCAGCGCTGATGAATGCAGCGATGATGGAAAATATACCTTCGGTCGCTCCGGCTGTAATGGTAATTTCTGTTTCCGGATCGGTCTTGCGCTTATAGGTTGCCTCTACTACCTGCGCTATAATGGAACGCAGGGCTGGCGTACCCGGCATCGGTGCATACTGGTTGTTGCCTTCCAGCATATACCGGCTTACCAGCTGAATAATTTTTTCGTCAATGCTAAAGTCAGGGAAGCCCTGCGAAAGATTAATGGCGCCATAGTCCAGCGCCATCTTCGACATGACTGAGAATATAGACGTACCTACATCGGGCAAGCGCGAAGGAATGTTCATATATGCACCAGCTTACAGCGTGAACATTACTTCTTAAGCGGAGCGATGATTCTATACTCGGTATCGACTTTGCCTTTGGATATATCGGCAAGTTTACCTTTCAGCAAACGCTTCTTCAATGCCGGCAGATAGTCTACGAAAAGTTTTCCTTCAATATGGTCGTACTCATGCTGAATGATACGCGCCTTCATGCCATCGTATTCTTCTTCGTGAAGATTCCAGTTCTCATCATAATAGCGGATCTTCAGTCGCTCTTTGCGCGAAACGTTTTCACGGATGTTGGGTATACTCAGGCAGCCTTCTTCAAATTCCCACGGAGTTCCGACTTCTTCCAGGATCTCCGGATTTACGAAAGCCTTTTTAAAATTCTCCATGCCTTCTTCATCTTCCAGCACGGTACCGTCTACTATAAACAGGCGAATGCTCTTGCCAATCTGCGGAGCGGCCAGGCCTATACCACTGGCTCCGTGCATGGTTTCAAACATGTCATCGATCAACTGCTTCAGATCTGTGCCTTGTTCAATATCTTTTGCGCGCTGGCGAAGCACCGGGTCGCCATACATTACTATCGGATAAATCATGG
>CAMLLI010000768.1 GCA_946480685.1 uncultured Flammeovirgaceae bacterium
ATATATACTCGCACGGCTACCTATATATACCGGTAAAGCTGAAGAAAGGAACAAATGAATTTCTGGTACGCTGCTCACGTTGGGCACGCTGGCAAGGTGTAAGTACGGAGCTGTTGTTCCCCGGTAAACCTGCTACGCTGAACACAGAGGATCCAACGTTACCACATGTCGTTTTGAACAACACATCCGAAGAACTCTGGGGCGCAGTAGTCGTGATCAATACGACTGATAAAGCACTGACCAATCTGTCCATCAAAAGTACATTGCAAGGTAAAGAGTATACTACGAATTTACCGGCAGTACCTCCGTTGACATCCCGCAAGGTTGGCTTCCGTATTAATGCTACCGGCATATCGCAAAAGAACAGCTATACCTGTGCATTGAAACTATCGCAGAAGGGAAATATACTTGATGAAAAGTCCGTTACAATTGATGCTGTCAATCCGGATGAACATCACAGCCGGACATTCATCAGTGCCATTGACGGAAGCGTTCAGTACTATGGTGTAGCGCCACAAAGTAAACCGGATGGTAAACAACCTGCGTTGTTCTTATCGGTACACGGAGCAGGCGTTGAAGCTATCGGACAGGCACGCGCTTACCAACCTAAAGACTGGGGTGTATTGGTAGCGCCCACCAACAGACGTCCACGTGGTTTTAACTGGGAAGACTGGGGAAGACTCGATGCGCTTGAAGTACTTGCTATTGCAAAGAAGAACTATAATCCGGATCCTCAGCATATATACCTTACGGGACACTCGATGGGTGGACATGGTACATGGTATCTTGGTGCAACGTATCAGGGTAAGTGGGCAGCTATAGCTCCTTGCGCAGGATATCCAACCTTAACCGGGTATGGTTCTGCTGACGGAAAGATTCCGGGACAAGGTGCATCACCGGCTGAGAACATGCTATTGCAGGCGAGCAACCCGAGCAACATCATTGAGCTGGCACAGAACTATAAGACAGCGGGTATATATATACATCACGGAGACAGCGATCGCGTTGTGTCCGTTGATTACGCCAGACAAATGCGTGAGCTGTTAGGAAAGTTTCATAAAGACTTCAGTTATTACGAATATCCGGGTGGTTCACACTGGTTCGGAAATGAGAGTGTGGATTGGAAACCAATCTTTGATTATTTCAAGTGGCACACCATCCCCGCAGACAGTGCAATGAACTTGGTTGATTTCTCAACCGCGAGCACGTCAATATCATCACAATTTCATTGGGTGTCGGTACTGCAGCAACAGCAGTCGTATAAATATAGTCGCATACAACTGAAGCGTGATAAGAAGAAAGGCAGCATTACCGGAACAACGGATAATATAGCAGCCCTTTCATTTTCCCTGAAAGACTTTGCTCCGAATACAACGGTGCAAATAACATTGGACAAACTGGATCCTGTAAAGTATACTGTTAAATCGGCCGATGATATCGTTTACCTGTATAAGGACACCCATTGGAAAGTAGGACAGAAGCCGTCAGCAAAACAGAAGGGTATAAATCGCAATGGTTCGTTTAAAGAAGCCTTCAACTACAGGATGGTGTTTGTATATAGTACAGCCGGCACGAAAGCGGAAAACGAATGGTCTTACAATAAAGCACGTTATGATGCAGAAGTATGGTACTATCGCGGAAACGGAGCCGTTGATATTATAGCAGATAAAGAATTTACACCGGGCGCATACCGCGACCGTGGTGTGATCATCTACGGTAATGCAACAACCAACACTGCCTGGAAGAAAGTACTGGCAGATTGTCCAATCAACGTTCAGCGCGGAAGTATAAAAGTAGGAGCGAAGACTTATACCGGCGACAACCTCGCTGCGTATTTCACGTGGCCGCGTGCAGACAGTGATATAGCATCCGTTGGTGTGATCACGGGAACAGGTTTACCCGGACTCCAGGCTACGGAAGCAAATCAATACTTTGCTGCCGGCAGCGGTTTCCCTGATTACCTCATCTTTACAGCCGACATGCTAAAAGATGGCGCCAAAGCCATTAAACTAACCGGCTTCTACGGCAACGACTGGACCCTCGAAAAAGGACAACAGGTAGGAAACTAATTCCTGTCCATATATATACACGCACGCTCGAAGTAACGTTATCACCAACGTCATTTCGAGCGTGCTGCTTTTGCTATAGGACACACTTTTCCCGCGAGAAACCCGCAGGCCCAAACACTCCCTCTGCGTAACGCTCAACCCGTTGCCAAAGCGACCAACGTCACAATACAACGTCATTTCGAGCGTGCCACTTTCCCTATGAAATACACTTCTCCCACAAGAAACCCCCAGGCCAAAACACTTCCTCCATCTGGTGCCCGTCTCTTAAACTTTTAACCACAAAGTACTTTTAATCACAACTAAAATCAAACAACTCCGTACAAGGCTATAAGTAAACTTTGAATACCAAAGTACTTTTTAAACCACAAAACCAAACTATGGAAACCCTGCAGGAGCCTTACGTGCGAACAAACCATGCGTACAACACCACAAAACAACGGCCGCAAATACTTGCTTATACAATCGGCTATGCCTTACTGGCGTTGTCCTTTACACTATATGTTCTTTTCACGGTTCTGGCGCTTGACGATGGAGAAACATTTACTTCGTTTATCGTTCATTATATGCTGGCGTTTTTCTATACCGCGATACTCATTGCAGACGGTGCCTATGGTATCCGGAAAAGCTGGCGCAGAGCCAATATCCACAAAACTATAATCCTGCTTAACCTTTTCCTGATCAGTGCCTACTCGCTCAACCGAAACATCGTAGTATTTCAGGATTCAACGGACTGGCTATGTATATATCTTATCATTACTTCCCTGATCACACTCAGCTACCGCTTCCATCGCAAACTGCCTGCATGGATTAACAGGCTTCAGCATATTATCCTCGGCAGTGCCATCGTGCTCTATCTATATCTTGCGCTGTTTGTAGTCCACGCGTATGCCATCGGCACCATCGGCATATTACTGTTTGGGATTGGTATGCATATCTATGTGCCTGCAACGCTGTTGACCGCTTGCATCTTTTTGCTGATATATACGTGCGAAAAAAACAGATCTTTATACTACCCCGTAATCGTAGGCGCTTTGGCCACCATAGCGTATGCCACGAGTTTTACTATTGAGTGGAGTAACCGTACAGAAAA
>CAMLLI010000769.1 GCA_946480685.1 uncultured Flammeovirgaceae bacterium
AAATATATCGTATACCAGAACCCGGACAAAATACTACGAGATGGCGCGTGCGGGTAACTCTTACCTGAACTGGCGCAATGGCCTTAACAACCGGAACAACAACGTGTGGTGGGGTTATGAAGGTGATGGCCGCATGACGAATTGGGATGATATATACTATAACCCGGTATATGTCAGCCGCAGCTCAGTGCCGGGTGATTATCAATACCTCGACTGGAATGGTGACGGCTGGATCAACGACCTCGATGTTCATCCGCTGGCTACCAACGGACAAGTTCCGCTCATCAATTATGGTATCAGTATAGGCGCTCAGTGGAAAGGTATAGATCTGACCATGTTATGGCAGGGATCCGGTAAGAAGTATGTTATCGCGAGAGAATTTCTTTACCAGCCACTCTGGTCGAATAGTAATGCACTCAGCGACTTCACAGACCGCTGGCACCCGGCTGATCCGAATGCAGACCCGTATGATCCTGCAACGGAGTGGGTATCCGGCGAATATGGTTATACCGGTTCATCACCCAATGCTACTTCTGATTTCAACATTCAGAATGCCGCCTATATCCGCCTGAAGAGCATCGAGATTGGCTACACACTACCAAACACGATACTGGATAGACTTTCACTGCAAAGCGTGAGACTATATGTAAATGCATACAACCTGCTGACGTTTACCAAGCTGCGATATATGGATCCGGAATTCTATACAACGAATGATACTTCGAAAGCAGGCCTTTCTGATCTGGGCTATAACTATCCGATCAACAAGTCATTTTCTGTTGGCCTCACTGCTAAATTCTAACATGCACGACTTATGAAACTGAGAAAAATCATAACAACGATTAGTTTAACCCTGGCAATTTCAGCCTGTACGGACCTGGATATAGCGCCTATAAATGTGCTGGGTGAAGAAGAGATCTTTGGCAGCAACGCAGGTGTGTTGAGTAATGTTGCCCGCATCTATAGCAGACTGCCGATAGAAGATTTCAAATATTACTATCCATCGGGCTTCAACTATAGCGGTACATTATTCAAACAAATGGCAGCCCTTACTGGCGAAGCTGTTGGTCGCGATACACAAGGTGCCGATAACGAAGGCTTCTACTATTGGGACGAAGGCTATGCTGAACTTCGCGATATAAACACGCTGCTGAAAAAAGTACCGGAGCATGCCGCTGCCCTTGGCGAGACCGAAACAAAAACATACCTGGCCGAAGCACGTTTCTGCAGAGCCTATACATACTTCGCACTGGTAAAGCGATATGGCGGTGTTCCTCTGGTTACTGAAGCAATTGACTACCCGGGGTCTGGTGATATAAATGAAACGCGTCCCTTCCGCGCCTCCGAAGAAGCTATATGGGATTTTATTGCAGCTGATCTCGATGAAGCTATAGCAAACCTTCCGGAGACTTCACCGTCAAAAGGACGTGTTAATAAATATGTGGCTGCTGCATTCAAGTCGAGGGCCATGCTCTATGCAGCGAGTATAGCGAAGTATAATACGGTAAATGAAGTTCAGGAGCAGAATGGTGCATCGGTACGCATTTGTGGCGTTCCTTCCAGTCGTGCAAACGACTATTACAAAGCAGCCTACGATGCAGCGAAGCTCGTGGTCGAATCCAATAAATATGCGCTATACAAAGGACAGTGGGCAGCGGGCGACAAGGTAGCACAGGCGAAAAATTTCAGAGCGTTATTCCTCACCGAAACCACTGAAAACATTTTTGTAAAGTACTACGATCAAACCAACAGCACGCATAACTACGATGAGTCCGTACAACCCAACCAAACCAAAACAGGTGGTAATGATTCGGAAGTAAATCCTTCGATGGACTTTGTTGAAATGTTTGATGGTATTGCCAAGGATGAAGAAGGACACTTCGACAATATTGACGAGAACAATCACTATTATCTTTTCAATTCACCGCTCGATGCTTTCGCGAATGCTGAACCACGCTTACGCGGAACGGTAATTTTCCCGATGGATACATATAGAGGACAAGTGATTGAAATTCGCCGGGGTATATGGACCGGTGATGCAAGCGGAGGAATTTCTCCGTTGGGTAATGAAGGCGATATAGGAAACGTTGCTGATTTGTCTGACCCCAACCTGCAGCTTGCACCAAGCCTGGGTACAAACCCGGTTATCAACCTCGAGCCTGGTGATCCGCATGGACCTACGATGAAAGCAGCCGGCATTAACGGCCCGGTATCGGGTTGGGACTTTGGTAACATCGGTGGTATATATCTGGCTAAATATCTCAATGAAAGCGGACCGACAACCGGTTCTAATTCAACGCAAAGCTGGATCGAAATCCGTTTTGCCGAAGTACTGTTGAACCAGGCAGAAGCAGCGTATGAGTTACACCTGGCGGGTGCATCCGGTGATAATTACCTCACCGTTGCCTATAACAACATCAACAGTATACGCGAGCGTGCAGGGGCTACGTTGCTCGCGAGCGAAGTGGATCTCAACAACATCAATGTTATTCGTACCGAGAGACGTAAGGAGCTTGCGTTCGAGAACAAAACATACTGGGATCTTAAGCGCTGGAGAATTCTGCACGAAGAGCAGAACAACAGACGCTTCCGTATTCTCAATACATATTACTCCAAGGACGCCCAGAAGTATTTTCTCTCTGTGAAGTTCCAGGAACCGCGCGCGGGATTTCAGTATATCTTCACCTTCGACACACGCTACTATTACCAACAAATTCCGGAGGGAGAGATCAACAAGAATCCGAACACCAAACAAAACCCTGGCTTCTAACCATTCAAAAAATTGCTGAGTCATGAAAAGTATCAAACATATTGTACTGTCATTTCTTCTCGTTGCAGGTCTTGCTTCGTGCGAAGAAGATAATTATCCGGCACCGGCCGAAACATTTAAAGGATCTATTGTTGATGCAGAAACCGGTGAGCCCTTTCAAACTGCGATCGGCAACACAGGTGTCCGTATCAAGATGATGGAATATAGCTGGAGCGAAAATCCAACACCGTACTATATGTACGCCATGATGGACGGAGCATTCAACAACAACAAAGTATTCAAAGGCGAGTACGGTGTAACACCTGAAGGAGCTTTTGTTCCTGTACCCGAGGAGCGAATACAGATAGCCGGTACTGTTGAAAAAAATTATGAGGTTGAACCGTTCC
>CAMLLI010000770.1 GCA_946480685.1 uncultured Flammeovirgaceae bacterium
AAGTTTACGTATATACAATGTCGAGTTAAAGGATCCTTCGCGTGCCACACCTATATTCAGGTCACCGTCAATTATACCGCTCAGCGGTGTTGTTCCTTCTACGATGCTGGTTATATTTTTAAGATCAACTTCGTTAAACACAATAGTCATGGTCGTGTCACGATCTTCGCGTTTCAGTAACAGGATTCGCTCGGTACCGTTGGAAATATAGAAGTTGTTGGGTGTCATGCCGCCACCGGTAAAACGCAGCGTGTTATAGAGCGGTGTGTTCCAGGACTCATAGTTAAGCACAACCTGGTTTCGTAGGAAGCGGAACTGAAATGCATCTTCAAAACTGTTAAACACTCCGCCCAACATATACTTCTCACGTTGCAGCGAATCGTATATAATAAAACGACTATAGATAGAATCGTTCATTACGTTACCCGACAATTTCAGTGCCTCCATACGCAGGGTATCGAAATGTATTTTCTGCATGAGGAAAGTATAGTCGAGAGATTGTTCATCGGATATAACTTTCAAACCGATGGAGTCCATGGCGAGCCCGGCATAATTTATTTCCGCAAGCTTTACCGAGAGCCAGAGTTTTTGTTCAGCACTGTTGAAGGCACCGGCTATTTCTCCGGGCACAAACGGATCGAGCTCCGGGAAAATAATCTCTGTAAGCAGATCCGTATTTTTTATTACCAGATTGAAATCAAAGTTCTGCGGTTCAGCAGGTTTATTGAACACCGAATCGTGCAATGAAAAATAGCGGTGTATATGTCGCTTGAGTGCTTCCGGTAAACTGAAGATGTTGATGTTACCTTTAAACTCACCAGAGAGTATGTCGGAGTTTACGGTGATCTCACTTTTACCTTGCTGATCGATGGAAGCGAACAACAACGAGTCTACGGCATATAGCTTGGTGCCGTTGAAGATAGCAACTTTACGAATGTTGAGATCACCATTAATCACTTTGAAATCCGCGGTAGCGAGATTAACATCAATGGTACCACGCGCCCGCAGCGGACGTTCTGATAAGTGAAGTGCGCGGAAATCTGCATTGGCGAGATCGAAGTTGAAATCATAGCGCGGTATATCTTCGTGATAATCCAGATCGCCTTCCAGTTTGAACTTGAGATTTTCATCATCCAGTTTTGCTACGCCCGAGAAGAAGTACTTTTTAAGCGAGCCATCTACTATAAAGTTCTTGTAGGTATAGTTGTTATAGAGAAATTCCTGTATCGTAAGCTTCAGCGCACTGTTAATGTCATCCATGGTAAAGCCGGCACCTTTGGCCGATGCCTCGAGCGATATAGTACCCATCGTTTGCTCCTGCTTCAACAACTTGCCCAGGTTGAATTTTTTCATCGTTACCTGTGCATCGTAATTTTCAGCAGCTGTGCTGTCGAAGTTCATGTCAGCGCGTAGGTTAACGGCACCGAAGTCGGTGGTGAGTATAGCTTTTGCATCGGGCGCCTGCGGTGTGCCTTTTACCGTACCGGCCAGGTTTATCCAGCGGGGCAAAGCGATTGCCTGTGGCAGCATCGTGTCCGGAAGAATATACTTTACATCGGCTGCAGTCGTATAAAATTTCTTTAGCGCTATATTCAGTGCTGCGCGTTTTGTATCCGGCAATCCTTTAATAGTGCCGGAAGCCTCGAGCGAAGTTTGGGACAGTGTATGGAGATATAGTCGTTCGAGTGTAAAGTCGTTTAGTTTACCATCGGCAACAACCTCGAGATCAACCCGCGTGTCTTTCGTAAGGTTAATCGGGAGGCTGTCCAGTAAAGCGGGTGCCAGATATAGTATATCCCTAGCCGACAATGAAGATCGCGTTATATTTATAGTTGCTGATGCATCGCCATATTGTTCGGCCAGTTTCGCGAGCGATGGAAACGCAGCTTCTGCTTCCAGGTTCAACGTAGTATTGGGTGTATTGAAATGAAAGTCCTGTACGCGCAGCGCTTTATCGGTTAACGCGAAATCTGTTTTGAAAGAAGAGATCGTAAATCCGCTTTTATCTTGTAACGTCAGGTCTTCCAGTTTACCCGCTATATCTATACCTTTCATGCTAAGATCTTCAGCCTGCATGGAGAAATGCGTAATCCACAAGTGACTGAAATCTATAGCGTCTTTTACCACCGGCTGATTGAAATCGTAATATTGAATACTGTTGTCGCTCAGGTTCAATTCATCCAATGCCAGCGTCCACGGTGCGGATGCTATAGTGGTATCTTGAACAACTCTGCTATCCGGAATTTTTTTCTGTTTCGTTTCTTTTGGCTGTGCACCTGCGCTAACATTGGCCATCTGGTGATAGGCTATAAATGTTTTTTCAAGTGTGAATTCGTTGAGGTGTATGTTACGTTTTTTCAGATCGATCTCATCTGCATCCAGCTCCGCGTTGCCGAGGTCGAGTTCGATCCGTTGGGCCGTGGTGTGGTTCGTATAGAACGCCTGTACCGATTTAAGTCGAATCGTATTCACCCCGAGGTCAAACGGTAACGAACTCGTGTCAGGTAGGGCCACCGTTGTGCTATCCGGTCGTGGTGCTGCTGCCGGGCGCTGTGTTACAATCGCAGACACGTTTTCCAATGCAATTTCATCTGCACGTATAATGGACTTGGCCAGGTCAAACTCATCCATGCTGATGGACAGTTCTTGGCTGTTAAGCTGTATATCATTTTTATCCAGCAAATCACGAAATACAAACCGGGTGTGATGGAGTGCTATATCTTCAATGGAAAATTCCCAGGGTGTTGCAGTCGTGTCTTCTACTGTCGTAGTATCGGTGCCGGCAAACGCCTTTATAATATAGTCGAAGTTAAACGTACTATCGTTTGCCGAACGGCTGATATAGCCGCGCAGGGTATCGATCTCGACTTCATTCAGTTCGATTGTGTTACGGGTTAATCCCCACAAATCCGTATCAACGGCAAGTTCGCCTATATATAGCAGCGTGTCCTGTTGCTGGTCTTCCAGGTATAAACCTTCCAGTACTACTTTCTTGGGAAAGGACAAGCTTACGTGGGCGAGCCTTACTTCTGTACCGATCTTGTTATGCAGGAATGTAACAGCTTTTTGGACAATAGCGTTTTGCACGGCAGGTATCTGGATAGCCACGGAAACAGCAACGAGCAGCAGTATTACAGAGAGGACAATCCA
>CAMLLI010000771.1 GCA_946480685.1 uncultured Flammeovirgaceae bacterium
GTCTTATCGACCTTGTGTTGATAGCCCCTGCTGCCGCAGCATTGTTGTACGGTATATTTTCGTTCGCGTACTAAACTATATATCCCCGACACTATATCTGCGTTTCATTAGCTGGTTGCCAGTTACTGGCTTTCGGACTTCCGGACTTTTCGGACTTCCCCTCCTCGGATTCTCGACTTCAAACTATCCAACAGCGAAGCTATACCTTCTCCGTAGAAAGTTTACTGCGCCAGTAGCCATAGCTGAAGTATATTACGAGGCCGAATGCCATCCAGCCAAAAAATACACCCCAGCTGCGGGCAGGAATTTCAATCATGAGGTATAAACAGCAAAGCATACCCAGCACCGGTATAAGCGAGAGTTTTTTAATGAACGATGCAATAGTTATTGCCGTAGCCAGCACGATGAATACAAGGAACAAAATTTCCTGGTGAGATTCGTGGTTGATGTTCGTGGCAGAGTTTACAATGCGCTCACGGAAACCATAAAGGAATACGATAAACAATATCGGTACAATCCACTGGCTGTTGATATAGGGCAGATTAAATTTCTTGCCGGTTTTATTCTCTTCGCGTGGTAACATTAATACACCACCGCATACCAATACAAAGGCAAACAAAGTTCCTATACTGGTAAGATCGGTCATCAGGGCACTCTCTACAAATAGCGAAGGTATAGCAACTATGAAACCCGTTACAATCGTGGAGAATGCCGGAGTCTGATACTTCGGGTGAATTTTAGAAAAACGTTTTGGTAACAATCCATCGCGGCTCATGCTCATCCAGATACGCGGTTGGCCGATTTGAAATACCAGCAACACACTGGTAGCAGCAATAACAGCACTAACCGATATAAAGAATCCGACTTTGCCCAGGTTGATCTTTTCAAATACATACGCGAGCGGGTCGGCTACATTATTAAACTCCGAGTAATTTACCATACCGGTAATTACCAAAGTCACTACTACATAAATGATCGTACAGATCACCAGTGAGTATATCATACCGCGCGGAAGATCGCGCTGCGGGTTAGCACATTCTTCAGCTGTGGTAGAGATCGCATCAAAACCTATATATGCAAAGAACACCGCCGATACACCTTTCAACACACCGGTAAAACTGTTGGGAAGGAACGGAGTCCAGTTATCGGAATCAATATAAAATATACCGATCAGCACAATGATCGCGAGCACCACCAGTTTTAGTCCCACCATGAAGTTTGCACTGCTGCGGCTTTCCTTTATACCTACATACGCGAGTACGGTAATGAGTATAATAATAATAGCGGCCGGTAAATTGCAGATGAATCTGAAACCAGCTATAACCGGAGCGGTTGTCCACGCAAGACCTTCTGTGCTGGTACCTGCAGCTATAGCTTCTTCATACGACTTCATCGCTGTAGTGGGATCAGTCGATAACCACGCTGGTAAATGTAGCCCGATGCCTTCCAATAAATTAGAGAAGTAACTGCTCCATGAAATAGACACCACCACATTTCCGATAGCATACTCAAGAATGAGCGCCCACCCGATAACCCAGGCAGCAATTTCACCAAACGTAACGTACGAGTAAGTATAGGCACTGCCGGCTACCGGAACGCGAGAAGCAAATTCAGCATAGCACATCGCGGTAAATCCGCAGGTAATAGCAGTGATGATAAACAGGAATATAACTCCGGGGCCACCATCGTAAGCCGCCTGACCGATGGTTGAAAAGATACCGGCACCAATCACTGCGGCAATACCCAGCGCAGTAAGGTCGCGTACACCAAGCACTTTTTGAAGTCCACCGGCACCGTGGCTCTCATTACTTTCAACATCTTTCAGGATTTTGGCCAGCGGTTTCTTTCGGAAAAGGGAGTCAAGCATTCAGTTTCAGGTTTAAGGTGGGCTCAAAATAAGTAAAAATTAAACAGGTTTTGCACTGAAAATGAGGGAGCCACCGCTTTGTTTATGTGAATACGAATGAAAATTTATACTCGGTCAGAGAGGAGATGATTTTTTAAATTATCTTAATGGCGTTAAGTGGAAGGAAATTTTTTAAACGCTTTCAATTTGGACTTTTTAATGACTCCTCCGAAAGAACATCTGAACAACGCTGCCGAAGACAGCGTGGATCCTAAGACCAATATCACGGCCGAAGAACTTAACTTGCTGCCGCTGAAAGCTTTTACGGGTAAGGTGAGCGTGATCACCGATGCCGAAAAGCTCTCTAAAGCACTGAAGGAGATGGAGAAATACGATGCCGTTGGATTTGATACCGAGACCCGCCCAAGTTTTAAAAAGGGACAATCATACAACGTTGCGTTGTTGCAACTGGCGCTGCCGCACAAAGTCTTCCTCATCAGGTTGCACCATACCGGGGTAACGGATGAACTGGCTGCTTTTTTCGAAAACGAGAATATTGTAAAAGCCGGTGTCGCCATCCGCGATGACATAAAAGCACTGCAAAAGAACAAGCGCTTTCAACCCCAGGGATTTGTTGAACTCGCTACACTGTCTAAAGAAAAAGGATTACAGGTAGAGAGTGTCAAGAAGCTTACCGGCTTGCTGCTGGGTTTCCGCATTTCGAAGAGTGCCCAGACTTCCAATTGGGAAGCTCCTACCCTTACGGAGAAACAGCTGGAGTATGCGGCTACCGATGCGTGGGTATGCCTTGAGATATATAGAAAGCTGGTTGCAGCACAATCTGTTACCATACTATAGAATTATAGTTATACTATATATTCTTTGTCAGGAGTCGTTGTGTAACAAAACAGATAAGGATCGAGTTTAAAGACCTTCAAGGTTACTCTGACAGTAAAAAACAATGACTCCCTCTGTAAAAATTCTGAAGAAAGAAATTCTTTCTGCCAACTGGTACAAGCTTTACAAATACACATTTACGTTCACCGACCGGCAAGGCCAGGAGTTAACACAAAGTCGTGAAGCGTACGACCGTGGCAATGGTGCCACCATCCTCCTCTATAATAAAGAACAACGCACCGTAATTCTAACACGCCAGTTTCGCCTGCCAACTTTTGTAAATGGTAACGAAGATGGGATGCTGATAGAAGCTTGCGCTGGTTTGCTGGACCTTGATAACCCGGAAGACTGCATTCGCAGGGAAACCGAAGAAGAAACCGGCTATACACTATCAGATGTCAAAAAG
>CAMLLI010000772.1 GCA_946480685.1 uncultured Flammeovirgaceae bacterium
CCGGAGAAGCTTACAACGCTTCGCCTACTGGAAGAACTGTATGCGTATGACAATCGCCTCACCGGTATAACGGATGACATTAACCGTTTATCAAAGCTTCGCATTATATACCTTCAGAATAACTGCCTGCGACAGATACCCACTACGTTGCTGCAACTGGATTCCCTCGAAGAAATGGACTTTTCTGAAAATTATATGACCGACCTTCCGGAAACTATCTTTAATTATCCCAGACTGCGATTCATCTCGCTGATGAATAATCCGTGGCGTGAAGATGTGCGGCTGTTCATCGATCGAAAATCAAAAGAGCTCGCGATGTATGATATTACCGTTCGCGTTTCCGGACCGCGTAACAGCTTTCACTGATCTTTCTTTTTAGATGATCGTGTGGATTCTTTTTCGGATAACAATTGTGCTTTTGCTTTTTCAAGCTCTGCTTTCTGCGCTTCGGTAATGGAAGGGTATTCGATGCTGAGCGCCTGAAATTGCTTGTAGAGTATAGATACCATGGCAAACCGTGCATACCATTTATCATCTGCCGGTATTACGAACCATGGCGCATGCTCACGCGATGTAGCCTGCAGTGCATCTTCGTATGCTTTTTGATACTCGTCCCAATGGGCGCGTTCTTTCAGGTCGCCCAATGAGAACTTCCAGTTTTTGGTAGGATTATCAATGCGTTCGAGAAATCGCTTCTTCTGTTCTTTTTTGGACACGTGCAGAAAGAATTTGAGAATGATGGTACCATTCTCATACAGGTTCTTTTCAAATCGCCTGATCTGTTTATAGCGCTTCCTCCAGAAATGTTTATCAATATCCTTTACCGCGTGAATACCCGGAAGGTTTTCATTGAGTATATATTCGGGATGTACTTTGGTAATGAGTACATTTTCGTAGTGCGAACGATTATGAATGGCGATCTCCCCGCGTGCCGGCAGCGCCAGGTTGTGGCGCCAGAGGTAATAGTGATCAAGCTCTGTGGACGATGGCGTTTTAAAGCTATATACTCTTACCCCGGTGGGATTCAAGCCTGACAGCATGTGTTTAACGGCACTGTCTTTACCGGCAGCGTCCATGGCTTGCAGGATGATCAACACGCTAAAGCGATTGTGCGCATATAGCTTGTCCTGTATCTCGGCCAGGTGTTCCAGGCTCTGCTCCAGTAATTGCTGTGCTTCTTCTTTGGTGATAGCCTCACCGTTGTAAGCCGTATCGCAATCCGACAACCTGAATTTCTTGCCGGGCTTTACCAGCAGTTTCTTGAATTGGACAGCCACTTCTTCGGATACCATCGTGTGAGCTTATTTAGTTATAGGGAAGTTAGCGATTTTTACTATATCTCCACCTATACTTTAAAACTGGCGTGAGCGTAGCATTACCAATGTACACGCTTCCAGCGCTTCGATGCCTTTGTCTTCCGCCATCTTTTCAAACTCATCGTTCTCCGTACCGGGATTGAAGATGATGCGCTTGGGATTAAGCCCCAATATATAGTCATACCATTCCGGCTGGCGTTGCGGGCCTATATATAGCGTTACAGTATCAACATTGTCGATCTTTGGTTTCTCTTTTATATCGAGAATCTTCGCACCGAATACTTCGCCGGTTTTTATACCCAGCGGAACAATTTCATTTTTATACTCGGTAAGCATGGATGCTGCCAGGTACGCATATCGTGATGGATTATCGGTAGCCCCTATAATTACTGTCTTCTTACTCATCGCTTTCAAATTCAGTTCATGACTTGTTTTTTATCTTGGCGAATGCTGCTTCGGCACATCGCTCGCCATCCATCGCTGCGGATACAATTCCGCCCGCATAGCCTGCGCCTTCTCCACATGGAAACAGATTTTTGATCTGCGGATGTTCCAGTGTTTCCTTGTCGCGCGGAATCTTTACCGGTGACGATGTTCGGCTTTCAACGCCTACAATCTGTGCATCGTTGGTAAGATAACCCTTCATGCGGGTACCAAAGTTCCGGAAGCCCTGTTGCAACGCCTGGGCTATCCTTTTTGGCAATACTTCGCGCATCTCTGCGGAAGCCAGTCCGGGTTGGTAGGACGTCTCCGGTAATGATGACGAAACTTTCTTATCAACAAAATCCACAAGCCGTTGTGCCGGTGCCAGTTGTGTACCACCCGCAATCGCACAAGCTTTTTGTTCGATAGCCGATTGAAAAATCATGCCTGCCAGCGCTCCGTACTTCGTATATTCCTTGAAATCATTTTCATCAACGGCTACTACTATACCGGAGTTGGCAAACTTCGAATCTCTGCGCGAAGGACTCATACCATTCACAACAACTTCGCCCGGTGCTGTTGCTGCCGGCACTATAAATCCGCCGGGACACATACAAAATGAGAATACACCGCGATCTTGTCCTTCGATATTGGCCTGGTGGACCAACGCGTATGATGATGCAGGTAAATATGGACCGCGATCACCTGTGCAATGATACTGTATCTGATCAATCAGGATCTGCGGATGTTCAACACGAACGCCCAACGCAAAAGGCTTCGCTTCGATGAGTATATTATGACGATGAAGCAGGTGAAATATATCTCTGGCCGAATGTCCTGTTGCAAGAATGACAGCTTCTCCCTCTACCCGATCACCATTCTGAAGCACAACGCCTTTTATCGTTTCTTCTTTCAGAATAAGATCAACAACTTTTGTATTGAAATGTACTTCGCCACCTGCATCCAGTATACTTTGACGAAGCTCGGCTACCAGTCGCGGTAATTTATTCGTGCCTATATGCGGATGTGCATCGAAGAGGATCTCTTCTTTCGCACCGTGCGCTACCATGATCTCCAGTATCCTGCGTATATCACCGCGCTTCTTCGAGCGGGTATATAGTTTACCATCAGAATAGGTACCCGCACCGCCTTCACCAAAACAATAATTGGACTCGGGATTTACGAAGTGATCTTTATTTATAGCGGCCAGGTCTCTGCGTCTTGCCTGTACATCGGCACCGCGCTCGAGTACTACGGGTTTTATACCAAGCTCGATCAATCGCAGTGCTGCGAACAATCCGGCGGGTCCGCTTCCTACTATAATTACCTGTTGCTTGTTGTCAACATGCTGATAGTATGTAGTGGCGGTTGGTGATTTTTTTTCGGAAGGTGAAAG
>CAMLLI010000773.1 GCA_946480685.1 uncultured Flammeovirgaceae bacterium
CGTACCGTTGTCGTAAGCAAATACATCGCCACGAAGACCTGCTGTTAATTTGAACTGCTCGTTAACCTGGAACTCATCCTGTATATAGAAGCTATACGTTGCCACATTCAGCTTTTGCCATGGTTCAGCACCACCCGGTAATAATGAATAGCGAAGGTTGTACTTCTCTACATTTACAGGAGATACCGGATTAGTCGGATCATTTTTATATGCTAAAGCAGCTTCCTTGAAATCAGAGATTGAGTTATATACATACAAACCGTTCGACACCGGGAAGAACAAGTTGTTGGATGTAAAGTGTTCGTAAGAAAGACCAAGTGTAAAAGTATGTTTACCGAGGAAGTACGTAAGGTTATCAGTAATGTTGAAAGTAGAATAGTTCAACTTGTTACTCGGAGTAAACGGATCGAAGCCGAGTGAAGTGTAAACACTTCCCTGTGGTGTAGCCAGGTCGCCATCCAATATTTCGATGGTAGGGAACATCGCTGTTTTATACTTACGATCTTCAATCTGCTTGTTATAGGTAATCACTACGTTGTTGGCAATTTTACTACCGAAGGTTGAGTTCAACTCGGCAGCGATTGAACGTGTATTATCCTGAATTATATAGCCTGTGTTTTCAGGAGATATAGCAAGTGCACTGTTGGTACGGTTTCCGAAACCGGCAGTGTTACTACTGTTACTATCGCTGATACGCTGATCGGATTCTGAATTATGATGTGAGTAACGGATTGAAAGCTTGTGATGATTGTTGATGTTATAATCCAGACGGATGAGGGCTTTCTTACTGGTCAGTTCGTTGTTGAAGTTATCAATTGCACCGATGTCGTAATTGAAATTGGTTCTCATGAAATTACCAAGATCGTTAAGGTCTGACGCGAGTACACGTGATACGTTACCACCTGAAGTTCCGCGATTAGCTTGCCAGGTAAGTGCTGGCGTGCTGCTTTCAAATTGTTCTGCGTTAATAAAGAAGAATAATTTGTTCGGGATGATGGGACCACCGATACGTATACCGAAAGTTTTTTCATCGATATTAACGTTGCTCAGTTTTCTGCCGTCTGCTTTTGTACCCGTCAGATCATTGTTTCTGAAGAGATAATATACAGAACCGTTTACATCATTTGTACCGGATCTTGTTACAGCATTTATACCGGCACCGGTAAAACCTGACTGACGAACATCGAACGGAGCAATGTTCAACTGAATTTCATCAAGTGCGTCCAGCGACACAGCAGCAGTACCTGTACGACCACCGGCTTGCGCTGAACTTCCCAAACCAAAACCATTGTTAAATACAGAACCGTCAATTGTAAAGTTATTGAAGCGGCTGTCTTGTCCTGCGAAAGAACGACCGTTGCTGTAAGGGTTATACTTAACAATGTCGTTCACAGTTCTGCCGATCGTGGGCAGGCTGTTGATCGCGGCATTTCCGTAAGAAATATCGGCACCGGTACGATCTGAACTGAATATATCATTTCGCGTACCCACTACCGTGATTTCCTGCAGCTCTGTGCTGGCATCAGCAAGTTTTACATTCAAGTCGGCCTTTGTACCGAGATTCAGATATATATTATCATACGTCTGCTCCTTGTAGCCAACAAAAGTTACTTTAACAGAATAAGGTCCACCAACACGCATACCGGGTAAAGTATAGCGACCGTCAGCCAAAGTTGTTGTTCCGTAAGTTGTTCCTGAAGGTGTATGCACTGCCTGAACGGTTGCCCCCGGCAGTGGTTCTCCATTGGCGTCAGTAATCACCCCCGCCATGGAAGATGTTGTAACCTGTGCCCACAAGCCTGTTATGGCCGTTAGCATCAAGGCTAAGGTTAGTGGTAGAATTCTCCTCATGTTTATTTGATTTAGATTAATGGTTTTTAGAGCGCGTAAAAATACCCGAAGCGTGAGAATTAAACTTTAAAGCACGTTTAAATCTTTCCACAAATTGTTTACAATAAGTTAACAAGTGTCTAACCCCACGTTCGATACTATACCGTTAACCTTTTGATCAATAAATATTTAGGCTAATGTTAAAGAAATAATTTCTATCGATCAGAAAGCCCTTGGGTTTATTTTAATCAAATTTTTCTTACATCGTTTGCATACCGGAAATGCGGGTAACAACGCTTTTCTATAACTAACACGAACGAAGTGCGGGTATGCTGTAAAAGTACTCTGGAAGCACAGACTATATATCCGGGTCAACACTAAATCAACTTCACGGCCGCTCTTTTTTTTCGATTCTTTTGCAATCTTTGTAGAACCCAAAACAACCTCTATTTTTTAATCTTATGATTGCATTCCTGAAAGGAAGGCTCGCACATCGCGACCCGACACACGTTTTGATTGATGTTAATGGTGTAGGCTATCTGGTACATATCTCCTTACAAACTTTCTCGGACATTAAAGAGCAGGAAAACATAATGCTTCACACGCATCTGTCGATTCGTGAAGACGCGCACGTGTTGTTCGGGTTTAGCAGTGAAAGCGAGAAAAAACTTTTTCAGCAGCTTATATCGGTTAACGGTGTCGGACCAAGTACAGCCATTGTGATGCTCTCCTATATGAATAGCCAGGAGTTGAAGTCGGCAATCGTTCAAGAAAATGCTGCAGCACTTCAAAGCATAAAAGGCATCGGCGGAAAAACTGCACAACGTGTTATTATAGAATTAAAAGATAAGTTGAAGAAAGAAAGCTGGGAAGACAGCCAGCCGTCTATATCTGTAGGCCCTCACAATACTTTACGTAAGGAGGCGTTATCAGCTTTGCTTACGCTCGGCCTGCCGAAAGCTGCTGCTGAGAAAAGTGTTGATACCGTCCTGAAAAAATCAGGAAATACCATTACCTTAGAAGATTTAGTTAAACAAGCCCTAAAAAACGCCTAGACGTTTGAGAGTCTTTACTCTACGACCCCACGTTACCCTCAAGCTTGGCCGCCTCATCATTGCATGGCTTAGCTTTACTGCGTTGACCGATGAAGCATTCGCTCAACGGCAGGATACTACGCGCGTAAACTCTGACACTACGAGTGTACCGTACCGCTCTAACAAGCGCCCCACGTATCAACCTTCAGACCGATATGGAGATCCATTCTCTAACCGGCAAAGCGAATCTCCGCTTTATCTGAAAGAT
>CAMLLI010000774.1 GCA_946480685.1 uncultured Flammeovirgaceae bacterium
CCTGGTAATGCAGATGTCTATGCGCAACATATACACCGGCTGGACCGGCCCGTGGGTGGCATTGTATTGTTTGCTATACAGCGCAGCGTGTTGAAAAACCTGAGCGAGCAATTTGCTGAACGGAAAGTAAAGAAATACTATCAGGCATTAACCAGTCATGCGCCACAACAGCGCACTGATGTATTGCACCACTGGCATCGTAAAGAGAAAAAGAAAGCCATGATCGCTGAGCAGGAGTTTCCGTATGCCGAAGAAGCAAAGCTGTCGTATAGTGCAGAGCCGATTTCCGAAAATCGTTTTCTCTGGAACGTTGAACTATATACTGGTAAGTATCATCAGATCCGCGGACAACTGGCATATATAGGTTGTCCCATCGTAGGCGATGCCCTATATGGATCTGAAGTTCCCTATAAACCAGACGCCATTGCCCTGCACGCAAGCAAACTCATCTTCAGCCACCCGATCACAAACAAGGTGCTAATTATAGAAAGCCCAACGCCCTTCCAGCACTAACGCAACATAAACATCTACCCACCAACACACGTAAACACCTTAAATCGGCATGCTATATCCAACCTTTACCCGGTCCATCACAACGTGGGTATAAAAGTGTTTTACATTGGGATTGTCCATCAGGTATTTTTTTGTGAATGATTCATACTCGCGCATATCGGTAGTGTTAACGATCATCACAAAGTCGTAGGTGCCTGTAACAAAGTAGCATTGCATCACTTCAGCACAGCTCTGCATAGCGGTTTTGAATTTATCAAGTGCCTGCGAGTTTCCCCGTTCCAGGATAATGTCGACAACGCAGGTTACACCGAGTCCTACAACCGTTGGTGATATGATCGCTATATCTGCTTCGATTATTTTTTCATCACGCAAGCGCTTTAGCCTGCGCTGTACAGCGGAAGAACTTAAACCGACATGTTCTGCCAGTTCATCGGCAGTCATTCGGTTATTATGCTGCAACAAACGAAGCAGCTTCCTGTCAAACTCATCGGGCTCCATGCTTTTTTCCTGCATTTATAGGGTTAAAAATACCTAAAAAATGCAAGTGCCAAGTGTATTTGCAGAATTCGTGCATACACATGCCTATACTTTTGAGGTATAAAATAACACTATGTCATCATCGACTCACATTATCAAACCTGCCTTTTCAGATCAGGAAGTTGCTGCGTTCCAGAACGATACAACGGGGTGCCCACACGTTATACACCTGAACAATGCCGGTGCCGGTTTAATGCCGGATGTTGTTACGCGTGCTGTGCTTGACCATATCAAGCTTGAAGCTTCCATCGGAGGTTACGAAGCTGCTGCCTTGCAGAATAACGCTATAAAAATGTTTTATCAACAGGCCGCACGATTGTTGAATTGTAAACCCGGTAATATAGCCTTCACGGCCAGTGCAACGGATTCGTATACGCGGGCGCTATCATCTATACCTTTTAAGGAAGGTGATTATATACTGACCGATACAGACGATTTCATTTCGAACCAGATACAATTTCTTTCTTTGCAGAAGCGCCTGGGTATCCGCATCGCGCACATTGATAATGCTCCGGAAGGTGGTGTAGATATGAACGACCTGGAGTATAAATTAAACAAACTGAAACCTCGCCTGCTGGCCATTACACATATACCTACTAATTCCGGACTCGTTCAACCGGTTCATGCTATAGCGAAGATTTACAGGAACTATAGTGAAAGTCAAGACGACACAACCTGGTATATATTGGACGCCTGCCAATCAGCCGGACAAATGAAGCTGGACGTTGATGCATTGCAGTGTGATTTTCTCAGTGTTACCGCCCGAAAGTTTTTACGAGGTCCACGGGGTACCGGCTTTCTGTATATATCGGACCGGGCCTTACAGCAAGGACTTGAGCCAATGTTCATCGATATGCGAGGGGCAGAATGGATTTCGAAAGATATATACCAGGTTCGCGAAGATGCTACACGCTTTGAAGATTGGGAGTTTGCTTATGCGCTTGTACTCGGCACGAGCGCTGCGATTGAGTATTGCCTTGCGATAGGTGAGGATAAAATCTGGCAACAGGTAAAGTATCTTTCAAATCTCATGCGCGATGAACTTTCCTCTATCAGTAATCTGCGTCTGCTTGATCGCGGACCTGAAACCGGTGCATTGGTTACGTTTCATGTAAAGAACCAGCAACCCCGCTATATCGTGGAAGAATTGCTGAAACATAAAATCAACGTAGTACCAAGTTACCGCGGCTTCGCAGTGTTAGACTTTGACGAGAAGCAGGTGGAATGGGCCATTCGCGCTTCACCACACTATTACAACACAGCGGACGAAGTACACGAGTTTGTGCGCGTGCTGAAACAGATTTTATAGTATGCGATATATAGAAGCACCTCGTCATACGGTGCTTCTATAATTTTCTTACAGACTCTGCATCATAGCACCGGTATACTTTCAGCCAACAGCGCTATGCCTGCTTTATTATAGTATGTGCACGTGAGGTTCACGATATCGACCGTCCATTTATCTACACCGGCATCTGCGGCCTGTTTGCAAAATGTAAGATAATCGGTGCCGCCTTTTTGATGTATTGCCAGGTCTCGTTTAAGTGTATCCGTTGAACCGGTGGAAGCCACCGACATTGCTGTATATTTTGGATCGTTGGTAATGCTGAAATTATTCAATCCAAAATACTGCGTGTGCCCATCGGCTACATAATTTTCATAAAACGTTACACCGAGTTTCTTTAGCTCCTGGATATACCGGGGAAAGTCGGCTCCGCTTTTAACCTTCGCGTGTGCCTCTTTAATGCTTTGAAGTGTGAACATAATTTTTTGTATTTAGCTATAACAAAGGTCTATGTTCACCCTACAGGTTAATTGTAAAAAATCGTTTATGTGATTCCGGATGAAAAATATTGCGAGGGACTTTCTCCAGTAAATGATTTAAATTCTTTTATAAAATGAGCCTGGTCATAGAAACCTGCTTCGTAACCAAGTTCGGTAAGGGATTGTCCCGGTGTAAAGTTTTTAAGCACATGTTTTAACCGGACAATAGAAGCAAATTTTTTCGCCGATGTACCCACGGTTTGCCGGAAGCGCTTTTCCAACGGACTTTGACTGGTGTGAAGTTGTTCAGCAAGTGTA
>CAMLLI010000775.1 GCA_946480685.1 uncultured Flammeovirgaceae bacterium
GTGGACTGCCCGGAAGATTTTTACCCATCATAAAGTAACTCTTCATTTTGAGCATCCATAGTAACTCTATACCGACAGGATCATTCGGTGTACCAACCAGCATATACCAGTCGCTTTTCTCAAAGTGCATCACTGCCCAACCGGCACGATTGTTCTGTCCGATACCTTTGATAACTCCGCCTACCACATTGATATACATTTCCATGTTGGCATGCAGCACATCATTTACGTTATCGAAGAGGATTTTAACATTCGCTGATACCTGTCCCTGAACAAGTGACAGTAGTTTGGCGGCAGCCTTGCTATCTCCGGCAACAGCCATCGCTTGTTCTTTTATCTTTTCAAGACCCCCCGGCAATGCAGGTGACATCACTACTATATTTCCCGTGAACGTAACCGAGTTTATACCTCCGTGCCGGTTGAGCGCTACTTCTAGTGCCACATCACCATTATAGGGAGCCTGACTCGGTGTAGCACCAAACTTCACCAGTGCTTTTATACCTATTGTATTTTCATCGGGAACATATACTATACCGGAAGCATTACGGCCAATAGGACTACCGTTGTCGCCAGTGCTTTGCTTCATCTTCGAATAGAAGCCACCACCGAATCCGTAAGCGGAGAAGCCGGGGAACAATGGTATACCGGTTGTAAAATCTACCAGTGCATCGGCATACCAGTATCTGAAGTCAGGAGTTTTACCAAACAACGCTTCAACCTTTACACCGAACATCTGGATCTTACCATTGACAGACCCTTTGAAACCATCGCCATATATAGGGTCATCTTCAAAGAAACGAATCATACCTGCGATTTCGATCACTCCGGCTTTCTTGAAGTTTACACCTATAGCAGTGATTTCAACTTTGTCGAATTTCCAATCGCTTTTGTCTGTACTTGTAACGGCTCCTTCTGCATTCTTTACTTCTTCCGTCTTACGTTTGCCCCATACAATCAAACCTGCTGTTCCACCGAAGCCACCTTCGGATGAACTGCCGCCTATATTAATCGTTACATCGAAGCCTATACCGATTTTATCAGAGCCATCCTTCTTTATCAGAATGTTGTTGATGACAAGCGGGTACTTCGAAGCTGATTGCTGAGAACCTTCTCTACCAAAACTTACCGCGTCTATGTCGAAGTGTGGCGCTTCTGTGCTTATGCGTAAGCCCTGAAAGCCTATACCGACCAAGTTTGCCTTTGGGCCGCTGCCCGTATTTTTTATACCGAGGTGACCGTTGAGGATAACTGTAGGATAAAATTTAGTATCGCCTTTTTCATCCGTACGCTCGCGCACAATTACCGAAGAACCTTTATATAGATTTAAGTCCGCTACCAGTAACGGCAATCTTACTTCGTTGTCAACCGTTACTGAGAATTGATAATTGCCATCTGTGCCGCGTTGCGCTATATATCCGAACTGCGTTGTTTCTCCAGTCTTGGATTTGATAACAGGAACTGAAAGTCTGCCTTCAAGATCAAACCCTTTAACCTGGTTGGTAACAAACTCCAGTCCCAGCTTATCTATAGTATATGACCATCCGCTCATATCTCCGGCTGTAAGCAGATTGCCAACAAAAACTTCCCCGGTCAAACCCTGCTCATCAATGATGAGATCTTTAGCACCAAACGTTATTCCCCTGTCGCTGTCCTTTTGTTTGAATGATTTCGGTAAACGTATCTCTGTATTTTTCAAATAGAAGCCTTGCCATAACTTTTCATTTCCGGTTGCTGTAAAAGCTGAGGTATAGTTTTGCGGAAACATTATACCGGGAGGGTTGGCAAGGTCACTAAAGTCCAAAAACGCATCCGTAACATTGAAGCCTACGCCCGGAAGACTTGTTACCTGAAACGATGGGAAGCTTACTCCGATCAGAAGGTCGTTCCAATTTCTTGCACTTACTAAAAACTTTGTAGCTACACGTGCAGGTGCAGGTTTAACTTTTCCGTCTAATTCTTCAGGTACGAATAGATCGCGGGAAAATTCTACCTGCGCTTCTATACTCATACTCTTGAAGCCATCGCAGCCAAACTCTACATACGTGTTGCCTTTGCCGAGTAGTGTCAGTAATGTTTTCTCATTTAGTTTTAAATGATAGTTGCCGATGAGTTCAAGTCTGCCATCACCAACAAGACCACCGGTGTGGGACATAAGTATATCACTTCCACGAAATGCAATTTTATCACCGGTCTGCGGAAGCTCCAGAACTACATACGCTTCTATATACGTACCCCGCAGTGGATCAAGGCGCAGGCGACTTATAATAACAGTATAGTTTGCATCGCATATACTTTGCGATAAAAGACCAACCGGTAAATCGAGGCCAGCTACATCGGTAAGCTTGCTGATGAACGATTGCTTACGGGTTACTTCGTTCTGATACTGTAATGCTTTGGCGCGATAGTATTCTGTGGAATCATCAGTATCTACAGGAAGTATTATAGGGTCTGAATAACTATTGCCCTCTGGCGTAGAAAGGCCATTAAATGAACGTGTACCTAACGGTAACACACCTGCATTCAGCGACCGTAGGATTTTTTTTATCTCTGTAGAATCCGTTTCCGATAGAGAATTACCAAACGTAGATATAGCACTCAGGACGAATGCCGTCAACATTAAAGCCTTTCTGTAAAACATGAGCTATACTGTAAAAATTGCTATCTATATGTGAGAGGGGCTTATAATTAATTGAGAATGAATTATAGTTAAACACGTACCATCCACCAGAATTCTGACCATATAATCCAACCGATCGCAGCTATAATTAGACTTATGTTTATCGTCTTGATTACATTCAGAAGTCGGGAGTCGTACTTCTTCTGATTCGCATTCTCAATTAGTGAAATGATGACATTTCCTCCGTCCAATCCAGGTATTGGTAATAAATTAATTAGAATTATTAGCACTAAATTCACAGAAAAAAAGTGAAACCAGTTGAACATGTTTGGATACGGTACTGAAATGAAGGGAGCATATAACCCATCTCTAAACCGTATATAGAAGTATCGAATGAAACGACCAACGGTATGAACGAGGGATTCAAATGATTTATATACTGATGTACTTGACTGTGTATATTCCAGCCGCTTCACAGCATTAACACCGTTGTCGAGCCGTTCCCGAGGGACA
>CAMLLI010000776.1 GCA_946480685.1 uncultured Flammeovirgaceae bacterium
CTGTAACATGACATCGATACTGGATCTTGCGGAGCGTCATAAACTTTTTGTTGTTGAAGACAACGCGCAGGCACAAGGCAGTCGCTGGTTAAAGACCTTAACAGGAAGTTGGGGTACGATCAATGCCACCAGTTTTTATCCCACCAAAAACCTGGGCGCATTAGGCGATGGTGGTGCTGTTACAACAACGCTCGAACAACTTGCCACCTTCGTAAAGCAGTATAGGAACTACGGACTTAAGGAAAAGAATATAGCACTATATCTCGGGATGAATTCACGGTTGGATGAAATGCAGGCTGCTATACTTCGAATCAAGTTGAAACAGCTCGAAGCATGGAACGAGCAACGAAGGGAACTTGCTTCGCTATACCTTGAACAATTAAAAGGTGTTGGCGATATAGTGCTTCCACTTTCCGATAAAGAAGCGTATCATGTATACCACCTGTTTGTAATCCGAACAAAGTTCCGTGATAAACTTAGCGTGCATCTTGCAGAACATGGAATAGGAACTATGATCCACTATCCCGTTCCGCCACATCTGCAGAAGCCATACGAGTATCTGAATTTTCGTAAAGGCGCTTTCCTGCTAACCGAGAAGATCGCAGAAACATGCCTGAGCTTACCGCTGTGGCCGGGGATGACATCACAACAGGTGGAGCGGATTTGTGAGGAAGTGAGAGTGTTTTTTTAGGAAAGTCAGAGAGTCCGGAAGACCGGAAGTCGGAAAGTCCGAAAGGAAATAAGTCCGAAAGTCGGAAAGTAAAAAAGTCCGGAAGTAAAGAAGTACTGGAGATTGAGCACTGAGAAGTAAAGCTGTAGCGTTAAAGACTCAAAAGCCCGCAAGCGAGTAAAGTTATAGAGTATATATACCCCGTCTTCCGGACTTCCGGTCTTCCTAACTTCCGGACTTCCCAACTCCTCTCAATCATACACCATCACATAAAACAACAACCACAAAAAGAACAACAATATATAGGAGCACGACACGATGATCCATACATACCGCTGGTCTTTGCGGGCGTAGTGATTAATGCCGATCACGAGCATGTACCAGTAGATTACTTCAAAGACATTCAAGGCGCGCAGCGGGTAGGCCCACCGTTTGTCGATTGAGTAGTAGTCAAAAAAATGCATGAACGATAACGGATAAAAAGCACCGATGTCGTTGTAACTGGGATCTGTCTCAATCACCATAAACCACATGATCTTTAAAATCTCCGGAATAAGAAAAATATACTCTGCACCGATTACCACACCCCAACATTGCGTATAGGTTACCCGGTAGCCAAACATGAAGCAGCCCACCCAGATCACAAACGCGATCACCGTGAATTTCCACAGGTAAATGAGTGGGATCGAAAACAGCTTCAGACCGGCAATGATCTTCAAAATCATTCCTTCCGGACGATCCTGCAGAAACTCAAAAGCCGCAGTTTCGTTTTCGATAAAGGCGATTTTGATGTAGAGCAACAGGAGTGTTATCAGACACAACAGAATGAATAACAATCTTTTGTCGGTAGCGAAGAATGATTTAGTTTCGGGTTCCGGGAATGTGGTCATGGAAAGTCAGGATTCAAATCTTCGGCCTCAAAAAAAGCCGCAGACTTTGGTAAAGTTTAAAGTAAATAAATGGTAAAGCGTTCAGCATTTCAAATGTATAAAGGTTCGGTGTTTGTTGGACTTTTGCTTGTTGCCTTTCTATTAGTAGCAGGTTTCAGTGCAAAAGCACAACTCACAACCCGAAAAGATACTACGATCATTTTGCTTTCCAGTGTAGCGGTGCAACTGGAGTGTACGCAGGCATTGAATGATCTATATAACTTCAAATTCGACCGGGCCGAGTTTCAGTTTCACTACCTGCGCGCGCGTTACCGGTGGCACCCGCTGCCGTATTTCCTGATGGGTCTAATTGAATGGTGGAAGATCATGCCGAATACAAAAGATACTTCGCATGATGATACTTTTCTCGCGTATATGGATTCAACCATTGAAGTAGGCGAAAAACTTTACGATGATTATCCCGCTTACCGTACTGAAGCTGCTTTCTTCATGGCGGCCGCGTATGGTTTTAAAGGAAGACTATACGCTGATGAAGAAAGGAAGAACTGGCGCAAAGCGGCATCAGCCGGTAAAGATGGATTAGATTATCTCGAAGAGTGTAAAGAGAAACAGGATTTAAGTCCGGAGCTTTTATTTGGCGATGCACTCTATAATTATTTCTCCGTATGGGTTCCTGAAAATTACCCGGCATTGAAACCAGTCTTGTGGTTTTTCAAGAAGGGCGATAAAGCATTGGGATTAAAACAACTGAAGGAAGTATCGTACAACGCTTTCTATACCCGAACCGAGGCCATGGTGTGGCTGATGCGTATACTCAATAGTTACGAGAACGATCAATATGGAGCATTCCAGATCAGTGAATATTTATACCAGACGTATCCTGACAATCCGTACTTTCATCGATACTATGCGCGCATGCTATATTCCATGGGACGCTTCACAGAAGCCGAGCCTGTCTGTAAAAATATTTTAACACGTATCGATAGCGGCATGGTTGGTTATGAAGCCACCAGCGGTCGGTATGCATCTTTTTTCCTTGGGCAGATTTACGAGGCTCGTAAAAAACTGGACGAAGCCAAAACATATTATCAACGTTGTATGAAGTTTGCAGAACAGATTGATGCTACTGAATCCGGCTACTATTTATACTCAATGATTGCTCTTGGCGAGATTGCTCAAAAGCAAGGCAACAAAGCAGAAGCGAAGCGCTGGTTTAACCTGGTGAAGAAAAAAGCTGGTAGAAAAGATGAAGCTTACAAAGATGCCAAGCGAAGACTGAAAGGTCTTGAAAAAGGAGATTGATAACAGCGGTGATTACAGTTTGTATTATCAATTGTAAAGCCTGAACTTTAAACGTTGAAGATCTTAAGAGCTTGGAACTCCGCGACTTTATTGTTACACCCATCGTCATTCTGATTGTTTATGCAGTTGCCTATATATTGCGCAGCCGTGTAACCGACGAGTTAACGCGACCATATTTTTTTCCAGCGCTCACGGCAAAAATTCTGGGTGCACTCGCGCTGGGGTTTATTTACCAGTTTTATTACAGCGGAGGCGATACTTATAATT
>CAMLLI010000777.1 GCA_946480685.1 uncultured Flammeovirgaceae bacterium
CCGCTGACGAGTATATTGAACGACTAAGCTATTATGAGACAAGCTGTGATCACAAGAGATTGCAGCTTGTCTTTAGCCTAACAATAGTTGCCTGTATGAAATTTAATGCTGCCCTTGTTGCAAGTCTTATTTTAGTTATCGTGATGATCTCTTGCTATAAAGAGGAAGAGGTTCCGGTTATTATAGACTTTGAATATATCCAGCCGGAGAGTTACACGGTGCCGGTAGACCTCACGTTGGTGAACCGAACATCGGGCGCTGATTTTTACCGCTGGACATTTGAAGGCGCTTCACCGGCAACATCAGATGACAAGAATCCAGGAACGATCTCGTACGATAAAGCAGGTACATATACTATAAAACTGGAAGCGTGGAATGACACGCAACGTAATACCAAAGAAATTACATTTACCCTCGACTCAGCTGTTAATCTCGCGTTTGATGTGGCTGTGCAGGTAAATGACTTTGTACCTGCTACTGTAAAAATTACGAATCGAACGCGTGGTGCATCTTCGTATGAATGGACGTTTGAAGGAGGAACTCCCGCTACATCCATGGAGATGAATCCTCCTGATGTAGTGTTTGATTCTCCCGGAGAGCACACGATACAACTTCGTGTGAGTAATGGAAGAGAGTTCTTCTCTTCGTCAAAGACAATCGTTTTGAAGCCAGCCATGGCTATCGATTTTTCAATTATACCTTCGTTTGAAGACGAAGATTATGAAGCTCCGTTAACGGCTAATCTTCAGAATAGTACGATCAGTGCGTTGCGCTATGCCTGGTCAGCTACCGGAGGAGTCATCGATAATACGACCGCCGAGAATACATCTATATATTTCGAGAATCCAGGCACATATACCGTAACCCTTCAAACGGAGAATGATAAAGATGTACAAACCATACAACGCACCATTACAGTAAAGCCGAATACAAATCTCTATATCATGGAGAATGTTAAGCTCACCATTAGTGCGGGACATACGGCTTCCGGTAGTTTTTATTCTACGAAGCTTCGTCAGGTATTGAAGCGCGAGGATGTAACGGCAGAGAACGGAAGTCTGGTAGATATAGTCTTCTTTGGTATAAACTCAAGCTTCAGTTATAGCCGTTTTATATCCCCTGATTCAGCGTCAAAGTACTCTTTCCCGGCAATTCCCGGAGCAACGCATACGACATTTATCAATACGCTTGAATCCAGTGCTGTGTCATTTTCATCTGGTCAGTTTGATGCAATGACGAATGATACACCACTACAACTGCTCGATATAAAGAACAACGACAGTAAAATATCTTTCTTCAATAGCAGTGTGGTGCCGCGTGTTGTTTTGTTTGAGACAGGTGATGGAAGAAAAGGTGCTATCAAGGTAAGGAGCTTTGTGGCAGACGGATCGCAGTCATATATACTTCTGGATATTAAGGTGCAAAAATTAAAACGATGAATACCCGCTCAGTTATCGGCTATATTACTTCCTGTAAAGAAATATACAGGGTGCTCGCTATTCTTGTGGTGATGCTGGCAGGTGTTGAACTGCACGCACAGCAGGTTGATTTGGGTAATCTGAAGAATACATTTTCGCAGAAGCCGGTCCGGATCGGTGGCGGTATATCTGCCAATACTGTATTTTATGATGGCAATGACGGACAAGGTCGTCAGCCGTTTACATATTTTCTGAGTGGCAGTGTCAATTTTAATATATACAATCAGATCAATCTTCCGTTTTCATTTAATATCACGAACCTCGGTTCCAGTTACGGTTATCCCACTTTACCAAACCGATTCAGTGTGCACCCGATGTATAAATGGATCACGGGACATATAGGCGATGTGGCGATGAGCTTCTCTCCCTATACACTCAATGGTCATATGTTTACCGGTGTAGGCGTGGATCTTACTCCGAAAGGACCGTTCAAATATAGCGCGATGTATGGAAGGCTTCAACGCAGTGTGGAGTATGATACGGCCAACCGGCTTGTTC
This sequence comes from uncultured Flammeovirgaceae bacterium, assembly GCA_946480685.1. The sequence goes on from CAMLLI010000777.1 coordinate 1,977, forward strand.
CTGCTGCATACCAACGGATGGGCTATGGGGCGAAGGTGCGTTACGATCAGGAAGACCATTACCTGGGCGTGACGATGTTTGCTGCCAAAGACGATCCCAATTCATTGCGTTGGCAACCGGATAGTCTGAATATATTTCCACAACAAAACGTAGCGTTCAGCTGGGAGGGAGGAATCAAGTTGATGGATAACCTCAGTCTCTCCGGTGAATACGGTGTAAGTCTGTTAACGCGCGATGTACGTGCATCACGTGAAGGTTCATCGATCATCCATAAAACACTGGCTAACCGATCATCAACGGAAGCCTATAAAGCATTTAAGGTAGAAGCGAACTATCAACTCTATAAGAACACAATAGGAGTAGGCTATGAACGCATTGACCCGGAGTATAGAACCCTGGGTGCGTACTACTTCAACAATGACTATGAAAACATTACGTTACGGTATGCGCGCCCATTCTTAAAAGACAAAGCAAATATAGCCTTAAGCTGGGGTGTGCAGCGCGATAATCTTGACAACGATAAGGAGCAATCGTCCAAACGTTTTGTGAGTTCGGCAAACCTGAATTATACTCCGAATGAAAAGTTCAATGCATCGGTGTCCTATTCAAGTTTCCAGACCTATATGAACATCCGCTCTCAGTTCGATTATATAAACGGGCAATCGCCTTACGACAATCTTGATACACTCGACTTCACGCAACTGTCTCAAAACCTCGCGATCAACACGATCTATAATTTCGGAAGAAATGAAAACAGGAGACAAAACCTGAATGTGAATCTCAGTTACCAGGAAGCTGCCGACAAGCAAGGTGATGTGATCCGGCCGGGAGCACTGTCTCAATTCTATAATCTCAGCACCGTATATGGATTGTTACTCGTTCCGCAGGCAATCAACTTCAATGCGGCATTCAATACCACGTATAATCATGTGGGCGGTGACGAGTTTCTTACACTAGGCCCTACGTTGGGCGTAAAAGCGAAGGTATTCAAGAAAGCGATCACTACCGGGCTATCGTCATCCTATAATGTAAGCTTTAATGATGGTGATGTACAGAACAAGGTATTAAACCTGCGATGGAATGCCGGTTATACTTTACTGAAGCGCCACAACCTCAGCGCCAATACCATCTGGCAGCAGCGCGATATAGAA
>CAMLLI010000778.1 GCA_946480685.1 uncultured Flammeovirgaceae bacterium
AGCTATTGTTACCTGTAGTTTTCCATCGGGACTAGATAAAGTAGCATCCTGTTTACTCGAGCAACAGGTGATGCAGAAAGCTGCCAGTATAGCAGCCAGGGCATTCAGATACGTTTTCATTACTGGTTTTGGTTTGAAAGAATTGGTTTGATATGTAGAGTCTGTTATTTTTCGATGTGGCGAATGGTATACTATTAGAATTTCATTTTGAACTGCCAGCGTTCAGCAAGCCGGTTTGCTTCTTCACGCGTCAGGTGAATGACAGCACCATGTTTCGGTGATGAAAAATTCGTAGCCTTCATAACACCTTCGTTGAAATGCCCGAGGTGTTTGAAGTGTTTAAAATCCGATGTCTCACTGAAACCAAAATTGTGCGGCTGTATACCATATATATCATAGATGAGCACCCATTTGTGTTCACCAATACGTTTGTACACCGTTGGAGCCTCGCAGGCTTTCGGTTCGGGATCATACCACGCAGAGTCATATGCATAACCGGTATTGATGGATTTGGACACAGCCTGCTTGATACCCGGAGCACCATCATGTGGGACGTAGAACATGTGATACTTGTCACCAACCTTTGTAATATCTGCATCGATGTAGGTGATGTCTTTCGGATATTGAAACAACAACTGGGGCGCAGTTTCCATTTGCGTGAACGCATCGTTCATATAGCTATAGTAAAGCTTGTTGTTACCGTTGCCAAAACGCATGGTAAAATATAGCATGATCTTCTTCTTGTCTGCATCATAGATCATTTCCGGAGCCCATGCACAGCCAATGTTTTCAAGACCGGGAAACGCCTGGTCTACACGCAGGTTGGTTCGCGACCAGTTTACTAAGTCGGTTGACCGCATCAACACCAGCGCACGATTGTTACCCCAACCGAAATCTTTACCATCTCGCTCCCATTCTGTATCGCGCAGGCCTGCTTTCTTTGCAAAAATGTGCAGGTCGGTCATCGCTAAATAAAAAGCATTATCAGGTCCGCGCATGATATAGGGATCGCGGATTCCTTTTTGAAGTGCAATGGTATCGCCACCGATTACCGGCTTGCCGTCATTGATATCTGTAAACGTATAGCCATCGGCACTCAGCGCCATGTAGAGACTATGGGTATCATCTTTAAAGTATACCAACAGGTAGGCGCGCATATCTTTTTCACCCGGAAGCGCAGCCTTTTTCTTTTGTGCAGGAGCTGCTACCGCGATGAACATCAGAAGTATTACACCTGAGATCACTCGCTTCATACATTAACAGGATTTTTTTGACAGCAATCATTTATCCCGTTAACAAATTTAAGTGTAATAATTACATTTAAAAATATTCAAACAACTTTCTCGGTCTGATAAAACAGAAAACGGGACAGTCTGCGTGTCACAAACTGTCCCGTTCTTAACATTACTTTACAATGATTTCAACGGTGCTGGTCTTTAAACCTGGTGATGAAATGGTAACTTTCACCAGCCCCGGCTTTGTGCCCTGTATATAGGCGAGTAGTTTTCCATGATATACTTTTCGCTTGCTGGCTTTGTAGTCTTCATGGCTCGACAGGTCACCGCTTTCAAGTCCGATTAACCTGGCGGGACCATCGATGGCAATGGTAACTTCATTGTCGGCAGCGGGCACCGTTATACCGGCTGCATCAGTCGCATGAATAGCCACGTGTACAACGCTGTGGGTACTGGCCGGCAATGACGTTCGGTCGACAGCAACATTTAATTGAGTGGCCTGCGCTGCTGTCTTCAGTGTATAATTGGCGACTGCTTTTCCTGCATTGTATCCCTTTACAGAAAGTTCGCCCGGCTCGTAAACAGTTTTCCAGGTTATCACTTTATTGGATGCATCACTCAGCTTTTTGCGTCCGAGGGATTTACCATTGAGATACAATTCAGCTTCTGTTGTATTGCTATAGCAAACTATATTTACCGAGTCGCCATCCGTATGGTTCCAATGAGACTCCGCCCATCCACCGCGTCTGCGTTCACCTGAAATTTTAGCAGACGCCAGATATACCATCGGTTCTGATGTCCACAAACTCTTGCGATAGTAGTACTCTGCTTTCGGAAATCCTGCCAGATCAACCAGCCCGGCACCACTTCCACGTACAGGCCACGCGCGTGCTTCGCCAATGAAATCTATACCGGTCCACAAATATTGCGCAGCGATATAGTCGTTATCCTCCACCGCGGCCCATGCATCGTACGATTTACCATTCTCGCTTCCGTATATGATTCTCTTGGGATACTGCTTATGATCATCGGGATAACGATACTCCTGGTAATTATACCCGACTATATCCAATGCATCCGGGTACGTTGTCATATTGGACATGACTACTCCGGCAAGTGCTGCTGTAACCGGACGTGTTGTATCATACTGCTTCACAACTTTTACAAGATGCGTTGCTATTTCACCTAAACGACTTGCTGCCGGATTACCGGGTTGATGACCTTTACCATATATCTGCGGATTTCTTCCGGTGTTCAATACTTCATGTGTATAGGGATCATTTGGATAATCGATCTCGTTTCCTATACTCCACATGATGATACTCGTACGATTACGGTTACGCAAAATCATATCGCGTATATCGCGATCGGCCCACTCTTTAAAATCTTTGCTATAGCCATCTTTACCCGGTGTGCCAACGTTCCAGCCCTTGATCCACTTATTCTTGCCAACTTCCCATTCATCAAACGCTTCATCCTGCACGAGCAATCCAAGTTTATCGCAGAGATCATAGAGGTAATCCTGGTGAGGATTGTGACTCATGCGAATGGAGTTACATCCCATCTCCTTAAATGTTTTCAGTCTTCGTTCCCATACATCGCGCGGCACAGCAGAGCCGAGTGCTCCGGCATCGTCATGAATACAAAGTCCTTTCAGTTTTATATTCTTGTCGTTGAGAAAAAATCCTTTATCAGCATCAAAGCGAAACGTTCTGAAGCCGACTTGTTCGGTTACTACATCGGTCATCTTGCCTTTGGTATATAGCGTTGTTCGCAGTTGGTATAGCGCAGGATCTTCTACCGACCACAACGAAGGTTTCTCGACTGTAAAATTTACGTTAGCATCGGCAGCTTTACCGGCATCAACCTGTACAGTAATCTCCGCAGTGGT
>CAMLLI010000779.1 GCA_946480685.1 uncultured Flammeovirgaceae bacterium
ACCCGTTGTTTTATTGAAAGGATTATAGCTGGCGCTAACCGTTTCTTCACGGGCAACGTCAGTCTTTGTTTGGTTCGATTCGCTTTCTCGCGCATTCATCTCCTGCTCGGTGCAGGCTGTTAAAGCGATCATTCCGGTAGCGACCAATCGGGTAAAGTTTTTAATCACGCGTATGTTTTTTAAGTAGAGTATATATCTGTTGGCAGGCAATAACATATATTTTTTTAATATATACTATACTGTACAAATCGGGTTGTTCGATCTTTTGTGCTTGATGAGTAGTTAACTACGTACGTAGTCTTGTTGCGTAGCTTTATATATAGTAAGACTGCGGTATGTATATACCAATTTTAAGGTGAGCCAAGATGTTCTTGTTCTGAAACTAAAAAAAATGATCTTGTTAATTTATATCCATTCAAAATTGTGAATGTATAACCATTGCTGGGGGATATGTGAAGACATTGCATTTGGTTGACGATTCTATCGTTTCAATGTGCGCTTCTGAATACCGAAATTTGGGACAATACGTCCGATAGAACTGCGCGCGATATTTCTGACTGAATCGATAGTATAGACCTGTGTTGAGTAGGGACGTTATAAATAGGGGACGAGACTAGTGAGCCCCGGAATGATGATATCACCTTATATATCGATATAGAGATATAGGTGTATATATTCAACGACTAAACCAGTCGTAGTGCCTGGGCCGGTATATCACTAAGGTTGGTAACATGCAGGGCAGCGTTTAACTCAATGGCTGCTTTTGGCATGCCGAACACAACGCTGGAATGTTCGTCTTGTGCTATAGTTCGCGCTCCGGCAGTTCGCATTTGTAAAAGTCCTTCAGCTCCATCTTTACCCATGCCCGTCATAATAACGCCAACAGCATTTTGCCCGGCATGTTTTGCCACGGAGTGAAACAGTACATCTACCGAAGGGCGATGCCTATTTACAAGTTCACCATCGCGAACTTTAATATAGTATTGTGCACCGCTCCGGTAAAGCTCCATGTGTCTTCCGCCCGGAGCGATATAGGCATGTCCGCGCATAACGCGTTCACCATTCGATGCCTCTTTCACCGTTATAGCACATTGCTTATTAACCTGATCTGCAAAAGATTTGGTGAATCCAGCAGGCATGTGTTGTGTTATTACAATGCCCGGCGCATCGGCAGGAATCTGCCCGAGGAAATAGCGAAGTGCTTCCGTTCCGCCTGTAGAGGCGCCAACGGCTATAACTTTATCGGTAGTTCTGTAGTTGGTGATAACAGTCTTGTGAACAATGTTGTTGGTTGCACCAACCGGTGGAATATACTTGCGATTCTTGATAGGTGTAATATAGGCGGCTTTGATCGCGTCCGTGATACGGATCTTTGTCTCCTGTAAAAACTCCTTTGTATTTCGAATCTCAGACTTGGCAACAATTTCCACCGCGCCCAGGTCTAATGCCTTTAACGCAAGCTGACTTCCATGTTGCGTTAAACTCGATATGATAACAACCGGTACAGGATGCCTCGTCATCAGTGTTTTTAAAAATGAAAGACCATCCATGCGTGGCATTTCGATATCAAGTGTAATTACATCCGGTATCTCTTTCAGAATATGTTGGGCAGCAAAGTATGGATCGGATGCTTTACCAATCACGGTAAGCTTCGGATCATCTTCTATTATCTCGCACAACGTTTGTCGCACAAGTGCAGAATCATCAATCACCAATACTTTGATCTCACGTGCCATAACCTGTCTTTAGCTCATTTGATATACCGTTGGCTTGAGCTGCCGGAAGGGAACATCCATTCCCATAATCGATTCGCTGTGGCCCAGGAATAACAATCCGTTAGGAGCGAGGTGCGAACTGAATTTACGAATGAGCGATTCCTGCGTAGGCTTATCAAAGTATATCAATACATTCCGGCAGAATATAATATGAAAGTCGATAGGAGGAAGCGGCAGCGAACTATCCATTAAGTTGATTCGCTTGTAGTTGATCTTTCTTCTATACTCAGGCTTCACGCGCAGCAGGTCGGGATTGATTTTACTCTTCAGAAAATACCTGCGCTTCATATCAATAGGTATAACCATTGTCTTATCCGCAGTATATATACCCTGGTATGCCGATTGAATAACACGTATGGAGAGGTCGCTTGCCAGAATGGAATAATTGAAGGCGGGATTTAACCGCTTGAATTCTTCCAGTACCATAACGAGGGTATAGGGCTCTTCTCCGGTAGAGCAACCGGCCGACCATATATTAAGAGTTTTATCGCCTGAGTTTTTATACCATTGCGGAAGATATACCGTTCGCAGGAATGTAAAATGATCCGGCTCACGAAAAAAATCAGTCTTGTTGGTAGTGATCAGATCGACAACGTGCAGCAGATCGCCTTGCTTGCCTTCATCACTGAATATATAGTCCAGGAATTGTTTGTAATCAGACATTCCCAGACTCTTCACCTTTTTGTTAAGGCGGCTCTCCAGCATCGACAGTTTACTGATGGGCAGCTTGATTCCATACTCGCGTGTTACATACGTGCTTAAACGCTGAAAACTTTCGCTGTCCATCTTGATGAAGAGGGATTGATCGTGTAATGAAGCAGTCGAAGGGCTTTGCATAGGTATATATATTATTTGGATGGAACGCCTGCGATGGCTTTTGACTCTTTTGTATAGCTCTCAGGTTGATGAATGAAAAGTGATTTCTTGGCACATAGTTCTTCGACCCTCGACCACTTGCGCTGCACAAACGAATTATAGTGGCTATATATAGCGATCATGTTTCCATCTGCCGGCTGCGATTGGATCAATCTCCATTCCATCGCAATTAGCTTCTGGAGTCGTACGATCTCGGCCGTGAGTAACTGAATGTCTTCTGCGGCATCGCGAAACTCTTTTTGCAAATCATCAATAGCCTGCGCATGGTTGTCCTGGGCCTGCTGAAATTTATAGGTATCCATTTTCCGGTTTGACTCTTTCAGGTTTGAGAATTTCAGTGGAATGGATAACGTTGCTGTAAGGGCATTATAGTGTGGCGATGGCGCCTCCGGGTTAGTTGCTTCTGTGATATAGTTATTACCAATGGTAAGCGATATATCGCCGGTGCGATTGACCTGGTTGAGACG
>CAMLLI010000780.1 GCA_946480685.1 uncultured Flammeovirgaceae bacterium
AGTTGGCGCGGTAATTGGCGTTCTTGTGTGATACTTGTGTTCCTCCAGCGTGTCCACCGGTTGTACTTGGTGTCCATGGAGTCCAGCAGGCAGGAAAGGTATATTGGGCTGATGTACTGAAGGCAATGAGTACACAGCCTATAAAAATCAATAGTTTTACTTTCATGAATTAAGAGTAATTATAGTCTCAAGTTCAGGTATATATAGTATAGAAAGAGAAGAAGGGCTGCTTCCCTCCTTCTCATGTTCTGGTTATTGAACCAGGTATTTGCGTATCCACGATTTGTGGTTGCTTTGGATGCGAACCAGGTAGAGTCCTTTGGCAAGGGATGGCACTTCTACCGAGAGAGATGTATCTTTCACATCGCTATAGGACCGTGACAACACTTCGATACCGTTGGTGTTTTGTAGTTTTATATTTACCGTTCCCGGACTTTGCTCGAACAACAGTGTAATGGTTTTGGCGCGACCGTTCTCAACGGGATTCGGATATAACGTTACACCTTTCGCTGCTGTCTCAAATTCGGTTTCGTCCAATGCTACGCGTGCACTGCCAGAGCAACTTCCTTTGAGTATCCACGCGTCCTGCCAGTATGTTCCTGTACCCGGTGCATATGCCCATGCGGCACCGTTGCACCAGCCGGAATAGGGATAAGGTTTACATTCATACTGACTGCCCTGGTTCTGTACAATACTTCCGGCAGCATATCCCCCATTCTCTACATACTGCGCTATACCGGAACAATTACCGGATGAACCATTGATCGTAATGGATACGTTGGATGATGTGGCCGTTGCTCCCTGGTTATCGGTAGCGCGTGCCGTTAATATATAGTTACCCGCTCCTGCATTGTTCCGGGTATAGCTATAGGGCGATGATGTATCTTCACCAAGCTTCGTGTTGCCCTGAAAGAATTCAACTTTAGCAACCGAACCGTTGTCAGACGCATTGGCCTGTAGGGTTACCGTTGCAGGCGCTGTATAGTTTGCTCCGTTAGTCGGTGCCGTGAGACTTACGCTCGGTGGCGGATTAGTAGTAGAAGAACTGAACGTAACTTTGTTGATATTGAAATCACCGGCATCCATAACGATGCGCAATACCTTTTGTCCTGTGGTAAGCGATGGTGTTGTAGCGGTTACGGTTTGCCAGGTTTGCCATGCTCCGGTGTTCGGCACCGTAAGTGTACCGGATATATTTGCACCGTCTAACTCCAGGTGAAAAGTTTTTCCTGCCGCTGTAGCTGCTACGCGTGCCTGTATAGTCTGTACGCCAGCTGTGGTAACGTTCACTGTATACTCCAGCCACTCGCCTGCCTGAAGCCAGCCTATATTTTGCCCACCTCCGGTATCCGTAGTTGCTTCGATATCTACATTATCCGAGCGCAGTGCTCCGCCTGAATTACCGGAAGAAAGATCGTGATACGCTACACCTTCACCTCCGTTATCATAATGTTCGGCTTCAATGGTGCCCGGTATATTTCGCACGGTACCGCCATAGGGAGATTGCGTTGATGAACCGGAGCGTTCATCGACTACCTGTTTGATTGCTGACAACAGTGAATTACCACCGGTGGCGTCCTGTGACAATTCCCAGATCATAACGCCTCCTATATTTCGGTCAAAGGCAAGGTTTGTTTTTTGTTTGATGGTATTGATGCCGTTGTAGTAGTCTCCGTTATGCGTATCGAGATTAGGATTAGCACCTTCCGAAACCAGTTGTCGGAAGGACTTCCACGAGGGACGTGCATAGAATGGGAGACCGAGTACTGTCTTTGAAGCCGGCAAGCCGCGATTCGCCCAGTAATCAAGTGACGACACAGCATAGCTATACGGCGAGTGATCTGCACCACTGCCACCGTCATATACCATGATGTTCAGAAAGTCTACAGCATTGAACACAGCATTTTGTATACCCCCGGCATAGTAACCTTGTGCTGACACCGCGGCCGTTAAAAATTTACCTTGTGCATGGAGCGCATTTCCGAGTTGCGTCATCACCGTTGTAAAATTAGCCGGATCTTGTCCATCGCTCGGATACTCCCAATCGAGATCAACACCGTCCAATTGATAGGTCTGGCATAATGAAAGTAAATTGTTGACAAAGGCGGTACGGTAACTTGCATTAGCAGCCATGCTTTGGAAATCTGCGTTGTTCAAATCGCTCCACCCGCCTACGGCTATACCTACCTTCACACCATTGGCGTGTGCCAGCGATACTATACTTTGAAGTTTTGATGGATTGTCGATGGCGGTTAGCCCTCCCGTTGTAGTGGGACGAATGAACGCGTAGTTGATGTGCGTTACTTTGTTATATTGAATGTCGGATGCCGTACCCGACCACGAAGGCATATACCCGACAACTTTAAAATTCTGCGCCTGCAGCCGCAATGCCGGGAGCAGGTATAGGCAGAGCAGTAGTATTACGAGCAAGACGTTCTTCCTGCCGGATACCATTCGTACATGAATCGTAAAATGTTTCATAGTGGATTTGTTTAGGGTTAAAATGCACAACACACACTATCGTTGCGTGCGCTGCGTCCACTATAAATGTTGCTATTCAGGAATGAGAATGAAAAATTAATTATTGAATGGCAGCAGTGAGTTATTGAATGGTAACGGTGATGCAACACATAAATACGCAAACAAACTATAGATTCAGAAGGAGCCAGATGCGTCCACCTGACTCCTGGTTGAGCGAAAGAAATATTCTTCCACCAGCCAACTTTTAATCCAAGCTATATTTGAATTGCGTACGGTGTTCCAGGTTCAGGTTATCGTTTTGGAAGCGCTTAACCTGTCTGCAACTTCTTCTTTTCTCCGTCTCGACACCGGTATTGTACTGCTATCTTTCAACACCAGGTTTCCATCGTTCCTGAATTTCAAAACATAATCCAGGTTTACCAAGTGGGAACGATGTACGCGTATAAAATTTTCATGCACAGAAAGTATATCTTCATACTCTTTCAGTGTTTTGGAAGACAGGAAGGTTTTGTTTTCGGTAAGTATAAACCGGGTATAGTTCAGGTCTGCTTCACAACGTATAATTTTATCAACTTCGAGAAACACCACGCCATCGTAGGTAGTTATGGCGAGATTCTTCTCTTTACCGGCA
>CAMLLI010000781.1 GCA_946480685.1 uncultured Flammeovirgaceae bacterium
ATATCGCTTCGCTGGAATGTTGGCATGAACTGGACATACTCAACGGGTGCTCCGTTTTCTTCACCGGTAAGTTTTTACTGGTATAATGGTGAAGAGGTTCCGGTATACGGACAAAAAAATAATGATCGCTTGCCGGATTATCATCGACTTGATATGTCGGCCACGTTCAAGCTGAATAAAAATCCCGAGAAAAAATTCAGGCATAGTATATCCTTATCCATATTTAATGTATACGGAAGGAAAAACTCCGTCTTCATTAATTACAATAAAGCGGAACATGGCAGTGACGATTTGTATATACCTTCGAATTCGCTGAACACAAATCGCATTACATCGCATACCTATATGTTTCAGCTTACGCCTTCCATCACCTATAACTTTAAATTTTTATGAACATGCGCTATACCATACTGTTGTTTGTGATATGTTTGTTAGCGCAGGCGTGTGAAGAATCAACCCACTTTCCGCTCAAGACAACGGATAGCAATCTTGTAGTAGTGGAAGGAATACTGACCAATGAAAATATTAATCACCGCATCAAACTTACGAAACCGTATAAGACGCAAAACGAAACTCCGGAAGCGATCAGTGGTGCTGTTGTTACTTTGAAAGACGAAAGTGCATCGTATATACTTACCGAGTCGCCCGCAGGCTCGGGTGAGTATTATACGCCACAGATGCGGGCGGTTACGGGTAAAGTATATACCCTTTCCATTTCTTACAATGAAAGGGAGTATACTGCTCAGGACAGTGCCGTTCCGGTGGAAGCGCTGGAAGCTATTCAGTATACAAAAGCAGGCGATCAGTATGAACTTGTATTCACTTCTTCGGGCCAGGAGCCGAACTTTATTGAATATACTATAGATGTAAGCAACACTGCTGCGGCCAGACTTGTATACTATGATTTGAAGACGATCGATGTAAACGAAATTTATAAACCCGATAAAGAGGAATATACCTTTCCTGCGGGAGCTACTATTATCCGGAAAAAATATTCTGTAAGCGAAGCGTATCGTGCTTTTTTGCGATCCATGCTCTCTGAAACAGAATGGCGCGGGGGTGCATTTGATGTGGAGCGCGACAACGTACTAACCAACCTCAGCGAAGGTGCCGTTGGTTTCTTCGCAGTGTCTACTGTTGTAGCAGACACTACGGTGATCCTGGATTAAATTGACGTAAAAAGCTCAATAATCTCTGTTACTTATTGAATGAAAACCTTCTTACAAAACATCCTTTTTTGTAAATCATAAAGTTTGAGTAACAGTACTCCTTGCGCTGAGTCTAATTGAATTTTCAAAGATGTAGACCGATTCGAATTATCAAAGGTTGCTATTTTCGATCCGGATGACGTGAACACTTCAATCTGATTAATGTTGCCTATATTATCAATGGTGAACGCACCTTTAACAGCTGGTATAGGGTATATATGAACAGCACTTTCCATAGTATGATCTTCCGCTTCCATAACAGGGTTGGTATCAAGATCAATCAACTCAAGCATTTTTTTAGCATACCGTTCGCCAAATATTCTGTACGAGGCCGATGTAAAGTGTGCAGGATCCGCGCCCACCAGGCCTGAAGACGAGATCACATGTGCATTTGGTATAATACCGGGAAGCTTGTTAACTTCTACATTGTGCGAACCGCAGCATGCACCTTGTGCAGCAAGAAGCTCGCCGGCCAGAAACGGAACATCTCCCAGTGCCAGATCTGACTTTAGGTTTGCCACAATCTGCTGCACCTGGTTCTTCCACGTTGGACTATTGGTATTCGTTTCTCCCTGGTGGAAAAGTATACCTTTGATAACGCCATCTTTCTGTGCAAGTTTAGCTACTTCAATAAGCCGCCCATACGGATTGCCACCATATTCACTAATGATATTCTTCATCCAGTCTGGCGCACTGGCAACATACGTTTCATAATTCTCCTTGTCGAACAAACGTATATCAGATCCGCCAATGGCTACGGGTACAACTCCAACCCTGATATGTTTTGGAAGATTTTCAATCATGGTCCTGCCGAAGTAATCGCCAACTCCAAGACCTGTCCAACAACGAAAAATAGGAGGTGTCGCTGTTTTCCATTGTCCAAGGGTAAACGATGTATTATTACCATGGCAAGTAACCGCACCGATAACCTGAAAACGATTATCAACATTTGTTCTGTCCTGACTTTCGATAGCGCCCGCGCCTTCCATGTTTGATTGTCCAAACATAAGGTAAATGTGAAAATTGGGATCCTGAGAATGTACAATCGAAGGTATAATCGCGATGATCAGTAGAAAGAAGTTTTTTAGAAGTTTCATGGAATGTGTGCGGGGATTGATAGTATAAATCAAAGTTATCATTCGTTGTATATCTCTCAAATTTCGAAAAACGTTAAACGCTTACGCGGGACGATTTGTGCAGTACTTTGCGACTTTTTGTAGCCTTGCTTGTGTCCGCTGACGCGAGCCTCTATTCCTTATTTTAATCTCAAAAACACGTTTTTTAAAGGTTTTATATATTTTTTTTAGAACGGCATAAGGGTAACGAAATATTCATGTGTTCTAGGATTGAAAGCAGATTAATCACTGCCCCTATATGAAACAAAAAACCAAGAACACGAACATTCAACTAAACATCAGAAACATGAAGACCACAAAACTGATCTCTTTTGTCTTATGCACAGCAGTTTCGTTCGCCCTTTTGTTGACGTCCTGTGAACCCAACCAGGAGGTAACCAACGATGAAGATATACTTCCCACATCGTTCAGCGTAGATATACCGGCTTCCATTACCAGCAGCAATACAAACGGAAGATCTGCCAGCGATACCGTGAATGGAAATGATATATACATTAACCTCGGAACTTTTATAGCTGTAGGCGAGGCTTCTTCTCAGCTAGTAGAGGAATTTATAGCGGGCATTCGCCGGTATAAAATTGATCGTGTCATGTCGATCACGTATGTTGGTGAAGACGATAACCGGGTAAAGAACCTCGTAGTATTGTCCAATGTTTCTTTCGAAGGAAAAGATTGGGACTATGAACTTACGGTTACCGATGCTGATTCAGAAGGCCAGGCCGATGGCGGTAAGGCATTGCAGATATTCTGGAATAAATCCAGATCG
>CAMLLI010000782.1 GCA_946480685.1 uncultured Flammeovirgaceae bacterium
AGTAGTAGGCCAGCCATTCTTGGCAGCTTCTTCTTTAATCTTAGATATAGGAGTAGCCAGGTCTGGAGTGAACGGACCATTCAGGTGTGGCTCAAGTTCAGAGAGATTAATTTCAACTACCTGATCGAAGTATTGTTCAGGATCTGCATATACTTCAGGGTCAGCGTTGAGATGTTCTTTAACGGCGTTGGCAAGTTTGGCAACTTCAGCGCGGCCGGTAGATTCAAGATAACGTTCCATCGACTCATCATAACCAAATGTAGAAGTAGTAGCACCTACTTCAGCACCCATGTTACAGATGGTACCTTTACCTGTACAGCTTAATGACTCGGCACCTTCACCGAAGTATTCAACAATAGCACCGGTTCCACCTTTAACGGTAAGGATACCCGCCACTTTCAGAATAACATCTTTCGCAGAAGCCCAGCCATTTAATTTACCGGTAAGCTTCACACCGATAAGTTTAGGGAATTTCAACTCCCACGCCATGCCTGACATTACATCCACGGCATCAGCACCACCTACACCGATAGCGATCATACCAAGACCACCGGCATTTACCGTGTGAGAGTCAGTACCAATCATCATACCACCGGGGAAGGCGTAGTTTTCTAACACAACCTGGTGAATGATACCGGCTCCTGGCTTCCAGAAGCCGATACCATATTTATTAGATACAGAGGCAAGGAAATCATATACCTCTTTACTTTCTGCATTCGCATTTACTAAATCTTCCTGTGCACCAGTTTTAGCAACGATCAAGTGGTCGCAATGTACTGTAGATGGTACCGCTACCTTCGGTCTGCCGGCAGACATAAATTGTAATAATGCCATCTGTGCAGTGGCATCCTGCATAGCTACACGGTCAGGAGCGAAATCTACATAAGACTTTCCACGGCCAAAGTTCTCCAGCTTTTGATCTTCGTGGAGGTGAGCGTACAATATTTTTTCAGACAACGTAAGAGGACGGTTAACAACTTTTCGGGCTTTGGCTATGCGTGCGGGCATCTTAGCATACAAAGCCTTGATCATTTCTAAATCGAATACCATAAGAGTTTAAATTTAAAGCGATGCTAAAGTAGTAAACTTTTTTATCGCGAAGAAGTTTCCGCCTCTAGCGTTTGCTTCGTAGTCGTTTGCTTTACTTTATCGGAGCCTCTGACTTTGTCTAACAAGTGGTTTAAAGTGTGGGTTTCATCTTCTGTAAGATTATGCAAAATGTCCTCGAAGGCATTCACCTCTGCTTGCATCTTGTCCAGAACTGCAAGGCCCGTTTGTGTGATTCGCACTTCAACGCTTCGCTTGTCCTTCTCGCAGAACTCGCGCGTAACAAAACCTTTAACACGCAGACGTTCAACGATCCGTGATGCATCTGACATCTTATCAAGCATACGATCCTTGATAAGATTGATGGATGCGTGACCCGGTAACTGGCCTCTAAGGATTCTCATTACGTTGTACTGCTGACGTGTAATGTCGTGTTTTTTGAATACGCCATTCATCTTGTCCACCATGTAGTAATTGGTGAAGAGCATGTTCAATAAGGCTTTCTGATACTCGTTCTGAAAGTCCTCCTGTTGGATGTCTTGTTCAAATGACATAGTAATGGGGGTCTGGGGTTTAACAACTTATTTTTATGTACAACCAAATTAACCATTAATACTATTCGTTAGACACAATACCTTAATAATCCGGTACAACACGTATCTGGTAACACACAACAAAAAAGGCCCTTTCCGGCCTCTATTTGCTATTTATGTAGTTTAAAAACTCGCGTTTAATATTTTCATCATTGAATTTTCCTGAGAAATAAGCAGTACCGGTTTTGCTATTTGTATCACCAACACCGCGTGACGCTACACACATATGGTTGGCATCGATCACTACCCCTATATCTTCTGTCTGCAACACGCGCTGCATTTCTTTACCAATCTGTACAGTTAATCGCTCTTGTACCTGCGGGCGTTTCGAGAAGTATTGTACAATGCGATTGATCTTTGATAAACCAATTACTTTACCACTCGAGAAGTATGCTACATGTGCTTTACCATATATAGGTACAAAGTGATGTTCGCAGTGCGAGTAGAACGTAATGTCTTTCTCCACCAGCATCTGATCATAATTATACTTATTCTCAAAGAGCCGGGGATGCGGACGATTCTTCGGGTTCAATCCGCTGAACACTTCCTTCACATACATCTTGGCTACTCTGCGCGGAGTTCCGTTGAGACTATCGTCTGTCAGGTCAAGACCAAGGATCATCATGATTTCACGAAAGTGTTTTTCAATGCGCTCGATCTTCTCCTCATCGTCCAGGTCGAAAGCATCGGCACGCATCGGAGTTTCTGCAGATGTACCTACGTGATCATCCGAGAGATCCTCGTCACCATCAGCTGGCTGGATATTCAACGAAATTCCTTTCTGTCTCATACAAAGTAATTTTCAATTCAAATTTAGAGTCAATATGCTGCCGTAGTATTCTCCAGATAATGATGGCGATATTTTCAGCAGTCGGGTTAAGTTCTTTAAAATATTCTGAATCCAGATTCAGGTTACGGTGATCAAACTTATTCAGTACATGTTGCTTTACCAGGTCGCTCAGCACTTTCATATCATACACATAGCCCGTAGCAGGGTCTGGTTCTCCGATCACACTTACAATTACTTCGTAGTTATGGCCATGAAAATTAGGATTGCTGCACTTGCCGAATACTTCCTGATTCTTTTCGGGCGACCACTCCGGGTTAAAAAGTCTGTGGGCAGCATTAAAATGTTCCTTACGCGATACCTTTATCTTCATGTCATAAAGGTAAACAGGATTGGCATTAAAAGGTTCAGACTGATTTTTTTTATCCAGGTGACTGGCAGGTAAGGTAAGGGGTACTGCGGGCTTCTCAAAAGAAAAGAATTAAGAAGTCAGGAGTAAGAAGTAAGAAGGCAATACGATTACTTGTAAAGGTATAGCTTGATACTTTACGTGAAGCGGGTTGCAATAAGGTGCTGATATATACTTTGAAAGTATATAGATCTACAGTTCAGTATGTATACCGCGAGGTATATCTAGAGATTGAAACTGTATACTGGTCCGGTATCATCCTTACAACCATTC
>CAMLLI010000783.1 GCA_946480685.1 uncultured Flammeovirgaceae bacterium
TTTGAAAGGCTGTAACGGCCAGCTCCGGTAAAGACGAGCGCAAGTGCCGTGAGAAGAAAAACCATATTGGTTTCGATCATCCAGCCGCCATAATCATTTACCTTAAAGGCTACATCGCGATGGGCAACCAGAATGGTCATGAGCATGTTTACTACAATAATGATAGCCGCTAATCTTGTTTTATAACCCAGTATAACAAAGGCAGGTGCTATAGCTTCGCCGATGATACTGCCATAAGCAATAACTGCCGGAAAACCGGCAGCTACAACCATATTTTTTACGTGCTCTATATCGGTGAAGATCTTAAATATACCATGAAAGATCAGTACACCTCCACACGTTAATCGCAGTATAAGTCTGGCCAGATCATCGTTGTGGAGTTTCATAGTATATCAATTAGCAACGGGAATTGACTTCACTTCTTCGCTGGTATCCGGTATCGGATAATCGAACAGACCGAATTCCTTAATGGCCTCTTCTACTTTATGCGGCACAAATTTTTCCCAGCCGTTCTCTCCTTTTCGGATCATGGCCAGTACGTTGTCTGATATAATGTGAAGCTTGCGTGTATCAGCATCGTTTACATCTTCCAGCTTGTTATTATCCATCAGGTAACGGAAGAGGTTTTGCAAATTAGGCGGCAACTCCTTCTCAAAATCTTTCAGCGTAAACAACTCCTGCGAATCCATACGAAGTGCAGGGTATATATATAATTTCACATTTGATCCGAAGAGCGATGCGAAGCACTCCAATATACCTCCGCGGGTATTCTCATACGTTTTCTCATCAAATACTTTCTGCAACGCATATATACCCATGATGATACCGATCTTTTTCCCTCTGGTTATCTTGGAGAGATAATCTACCAGGCGATAATATTCAAAGTAATTCGAGATGAGTACGTTTTGTCCCAATGAACAAAGTATATCTGCACGATGCAGGAAGTCGCGTTCATCGATCTTTCCATCCGGGCTCAGGTCATTTAACGTTAACTCGGATAGCAGTACAATTTTAGAACGATCTACATCCTGTTCCTGCTTGAAATGTCTGCGTGACGTAAGCAGCATATCAACGTTAACATGTGTAGGTGGTCTGAAGCGACCGCGCAGCACGAGTACATTCTTTTTATAGAGTTCATCTGTAGGCTGCATCACATTTCCATCCGGACCAAACATCGCAGCTTTCGTTAAACCATTCTTCACCATCTTGAGCGCCATCAAACGGTTATCAACATGTTTAAAGTCTGGCCCCGACAAGCGGAACATATCGATTTCAATTCTGCGGGCAGTCAATCCATCCAGCAATGACATGAGTATATCTTCGGGATTGCTCATGAAGTTACAGGCGTATAGTAAATTAACACCTACTATACCCAACGCGAGTTGTTGCTGAAGCTGATCGGTGTCGTGCATCTTCACGTGTATCACACAATCATTCGGTTCACTCTTGGGTGTAAGTTGAAACCGGAGTCCGATCCAGCCGTGCCCCTGATTGGTGCGCTCGTAGTTGAGAATCTCAACAGTATCGGCAAAGGCAAAGAACCTTGTATTGTCAATGCGATGTGGTAAACGTTCCGGTAACAGCACATACTCGTGATCGAGCATGCGAAGAAGTCGATCTTCACAAACGTAGCGATCGCCCACGCCATAGATCGCGTCACTGAACTTCATGTCGTAAGCCGACATCGTTTTAGCAACGGTTCCGGAAGCACCTCCTACTTTAAAAAAATTTGCAGCTACTTCCTGTCCCGCACCTATTTCAGCAAACGATCCGTAAATTGATTTACTTAAATTGATCCGCAGAGCTTTCTCCTGCGTTGTAAGTTTTCTGAATTCTTCCATAAGCTGTCTCCTGCTTTCGCGCCTAATTTACCGTTAATGCCAAACGCTTAAAAGTTAAATGTATATAAAGTTTATACGCATAACCCGCCATTTCCATGTAAAGTTTTGACATGTAGGAATTTGCGTGTATCTAAAAAAAATAAGGGCAGCTGTAATACTGCCCTTGTGATGTTATTATCTGTTCGCAAATTTCGCTTGTGCTTCACGTTTGATCTCTTCCCATTCGTCAACCGGTGGCGGAGTACCTTTATGAAACTCTTCGAGTAACCACGTTACCAGTTCACGCTTCATTCCAAACTGCTCCACTGCGTCTTCACAGAATTGTACTTCGTGTCGATCTACTACATCATCGGCATATACCATGAGTATAAGATCGTAGAGCAGATTCATGCGGTCGTTGTGATTATCGGGCACGTTGATCTGGTATTTCTCATTGCTGTCGACCAGTTCTTTTACCTGGCGATCTTTTAACCCGTAACGCTTACCGATCTTATACAACAAGGCTTCTTCTGCTTCGTGCATGTGACCATCGACCTTGGCCAGTGCAAGAAGATTCTTAATGTGATTTTTTTTGTACGACAGATACTGGTGCTCGAAAAAGCCAATCATAGTTTATAGGTTTATAGGAAGTTACAATGCTTATAATCGATAGTCAACTATTATAGCGTTATTTCCCCCGGCAGCAAGCTGCCTCTCACTTCGTTACCTACCTGCCCCTATATATCTGCACCACCGAGAGAGTTTTTTTCACGCGCAGTTTTAGTTTTACTTACGCTGCTGCGGCTGCTTCTTGTTCTTTAAGCGCACGCCTTAATATTTTACCCACATTGGTTTTCGGAAGTTCATTTCTGAATTCAATGTGCTTCGGTACTTTATAGTTTGTAAGGTTTTCATGGAAAAAAGTTTTCAATTCGTCTTCTGTGAGACTCTGATCTTTTTTCACAATGAATACCTTTATTACTTCACCTGATTTTGCATCGGGCACTCCGATCGCAGCTACTTCCAACACTTTCGGATGGGCTGCCACTACATTTTCAATTTCATTCGGGAAAACGTTGAAGCCTGATACCTTGATCATATCTTTCTTGCGATCAACAATTTTAAAGTATCCGTCAGCATCCATCTTCCCTATATCTCCGGTGCGGAACCATTCCGTATGGAAGAACACACCATCATTGTCTTTCTCCCAATAACCCGACATTACCTGCGGGCCACGTGCGCATATCTCACCGGTCTCTCCTTGTGGTAACTGATTTCCGTTG
>CAMLLI010000784.1 GCA_946480685.1 uncultured Flammeovirgaceae bacterium
AGGCCGCTATAGTGCAGATGCTGCGATTAGGAGCTGTGAGCTTTTAGTTGCGAGCTGCGAGCGTAGTGGGGAATGGCTGCTGGCTACTGGCTGCAGGTTGCTGGAGGATATACTTTGAAGCCAAGCAACCGCTATAGTAACGAGTTTAGCACGGGGGATCGTTTCATGTATATATACATGAAACAAACTTCCGTTTGAAAAAACGTTTCAAACGAATTACCACTATATATCCGATCCTAAACTATATCTGCTCCTTTCCAGTAGCCAGAAACCAGTAACCAGCAGCCATTAAACCACTATGGTCTTAAAAAAGCGCGAGCTGCCAGTACTCTCTACTCGCAGCTCGCAACTCAAAGCTCACAGCTATTTCTAAAATTTGTGTCTCACAAAAGCTTCCATCGCTTCGTATTCAGCGAGGCCAAGTTTGTTATAGGCTTCGGCTGTAGCGTGGTTACGATCTTCGGCACGCATCCAGAATTCACGTTTGTCGCTGCCCGGGAACATCGCGCTGTCTTTTTGTGACTGGTGCTTGAATACCGCTCTGCGTTTACGCATTAACTCTTCCGGACTCAGTGGTACTGCCATTTCAATCTGGTCAATGTCCCACTCCTGCCATGCACCGCGGTATAACCATACCCAGCAGTCTTTCATCCACTCTTTATTCTTGAGGCGATTTACGGCTTCCATTACGGCAGCAAGACAAACACGGTGTGTACCATGCGGATCTGACAAATCACCGGCTGCATATATCTGATGTGGTTTGATCTTCTCGATCAGGTCCATCGTAATCTTTATATCATCTTCACCGAGTGGCTTCTTCTTCACAGCACCTGTCTCATAGAAAGGCATGTCGAGGAAGTGCATCTGCTCATCCGGTATACCAACGTAACGGCCACCCGCTTTTGCTTCACCTCTGCGGATCAGACCTTTGATCTTCAACACTTCAGGACTATCATTTTGTCCGGCACCTTTCTGTTTGATCGATTCAACAACTTTCTTGTAGAACTTCTCTCCATCATCTTTACTCAAACCGAACTGATGATTGAAGTCGCGCACGAAGTCGGCAAAGCGAACAGCATCGTCATCAAACACCGCTATATTTCCGGATGTCTGGTAAGCTACGTGTACTTCATGGCCCTGGTCTACAAGACGAATGAAGGTACCTCCCATCGAGATCACATCATCATCCGGGTGTGGCGAGAAGATGATAACACGTTTCGGGAATGGCGTAGCGCGCTCCGGACGATGTGTATCGTCTGCATTCGGTTTACCACCTGGCCAACCGGTGATCGTATGCTGAAGGAAATTGAATACTTTAATATTTACCTGGTATGCTGAACCATATTCCGTAATGATATCGCCCATACCATGTTCCATATAGTCATGGTTGGTAAGTTTCAATACCGGCTTACCGATAGTTTGGCACAGCCATACCACCGCTTTGCGAATCAGCGCTTCGTTCCAGTCAATGCTATCAATCAACCATGGTGTTTTGATACGAACGAGTTCAGATGAAGCGGCTTCATCCAGTATCACCAGGCAATTGTCATGCTTCTGCAGGAACGATGAAGGTATCTGATCGGTGATCGGTCCTTCAACAGCCTTCTTGATAACTTTCGCTTTACCTTCGCCCCACGCCATCATGATAACACGCTTGGCTTTAAGGATAGAACCAACACCCATGGTGATCGCTTTGCGCGGTACATTTTCTTCACCAAAGAAATCGCTGGCTGCATCGATACGTGTTACCTGATCGAGTGTAACAAGACGTGTAAATGACTTTTCAGTAGAACCCGGTTCGTTGAAACCGATGTGGCCGGTACGACCTATACCGAGTATCTGTATATCTATACCGCCCAATGCATCAATCTTCGCCTCGTAATCGCGACAGAAGTCTGCAACTTTTTCTTTTGATAACGTTCCGTCCGGTATATGAATTTGGTTCTTGGGTATATCTATATGATTGAAGAGATGCTCATTCATAAACCGTACATAACTCTGCAGGTTATCCGGTTGCATCGGGAAATACTCATCGAGGTTGAAAGTATATACATGCTTGAAGCTGAGACCTTCCTGCTTGTGCATGCGAACAAGTTCAGCATATACGCGTGTCGGTGTAGAACCTGTAGCCAGGCCCAGCACGCAGTTTCTTCCCTCCTGCTGACGGTTTTTGATCAGGGCTGCAATCTCGCGGGCAACAAATTCAGAAGCCTCGCCTGAGCCGGTAAAGATTTTTACGGGGATTTTTTCAGAAGCAATAAGGTCGTTGTTCATATTTTTGATTGAATGATTAACTCTATTGAGAACTAAAGTACTTTAAAACATGCGAAATTTTCAAGTGTTTGCGGTAACATAATTTATGAACCCCTTCAGAACCGTTTTAAATGCAGGTGTGTCAACGCACACAATTTCTTTGTCAGACAAAATTCTGACACTCGGGTCGTGCTTTGCCGATGCGATTGGCTCCAGACTCGTTCGTTCCAAAGTTCAAACACTGGCTAATCCGTTTGGTGTTTTGTACAACCCGCACTCTATTCACAGGCTTTTGCAATACACCATTTTCAATGAGCCGGTGCCGGAACACACCTTTCTGAAACATCATGATGTATACCTGAATTACGACTTTCACTCTGAGTTATCGGCTTTGCAGAAAGAAGCGTTGCAACATAACCTGCGCAACATGATCGGGTCTACGCATCACTTTTTAAAAGACGCACAATGGCTGCTCATCACCTACGGCACAGCCTGGGTATATGAGCGTGCGGATACGGGTGAAGTCGTAGCCAACTGTCATAAACAACCAGCCAGTCAGTTTCAGAAATCACTTCTTAATCACGACAAAATTGTTCAGTCATTTAATACTATATATAGGGCATTGAAAGAATTCAACCCCGACATACGGATTATACTAACGGTAAGTCCCGTAAGACATATTAAAGATAGCCTGGAACTGAACAGCGTAAGTAAAAGTATACTTCGTGTAGCGTGCCATTCACTACAGGAGGCTTTCGCGGACGTTGAATATTACCCGGCTTATGAACTGCAACTGGACGATCTGCGCGATTATCGTTTCTATAAAGCAGACATGATCCATCCTA
>CAMLLI010000785.1 GCA_946480685.1 uncultured Flammeovirgaceae bacterium
GGAAGTTGCCTGTCGCTGCTCTGCAATATCAGCAACCCGGAGCGGTTAACTTCCGCTGAACTGCCATCGTCAAACATAAATATATTGGTACTGGTTTGCTGGGCTGTCACTTTTTGCGTTAAGTCGCGGCATTGCATGAATTTGATGTGCATGCTTTGTCCTACGAGTTTCAGGGTATGCATTTTGAATACCAGCTCTCCGCCTTCATTGATAAATACCCTGGTAACATTTTTTAACAGTGAATGTGCAGTGGTATATTTTGAAGCGATTGATTGCAGCGCACTTTCACGGTGTTGGAATTTCTCATTACCGATCGTGTCCATGCGTCTAATGATACCATCGGGTGAAATACTCCAGGTAGCCGTAGCGTTGCTATGAAGAAATTTACCATTGTGAAAAATAAACGAAGGCCCCGCGGTAGACTTCCAATCGGAGAAGGCAATAATTTTTTTCTCTGCTGTCTGCAGGTTAACCAGGAGCAGTTCGCGCGTATTCGTGTTAAAGACCAACGCGATGTGGTGTCTGTTTTCCGTTATACCGATCTCGCAGTGTTCCGAGTGAAAAGGAAGTTCGCGACAGATCAGATCCCAGCCTCGTTCATGTCGTTCCGTTGCTTTATCGAACAGGCGTAGTATGGTATGCTCTTTGGTGAATAGGAATATCTCGCCATCCGGAGCCGATCGCACTTTCGCGATTGCATCTTCCTTCAGTAATATAGGATAGTTTACGCGATGTCCATATTGTTGCGCAGGTTCCGGTTTGGCAGAAGCCGGTTTTTTCCAGAGTGTCTCCAGCGGAAGATGGATGTTCTGGAGATGTCGTTTACTGCTGCCTTGTCGCTTGTATATATCTACCTTGCCGGTAATGTCAGTATATATATGGTAGTGGATGCGTTGCTGGTGTTCATTCAAAACTTTCTGCAACGCGGGCTGCTTCAGCGTAGAAGGTTCTGTTATAAAGAATACCTCTTTGTTTGCATCGGCTTTGTTATCTTTTAAAAACGCCTCGAGACTACGGGCCGGATGAAGTCCTTCTTCCACGATCTGTACTGCATCAATGACTGAATCGATAGTCTCGATAGACACCGGGTGATACGCTATATTTCCAAGCACAACCACCGAGCATCCTATATCTGTTTTCGGATGTCGTGCAATCGCGATTGCGATAGCAAAAGCGATAGCTTTCGGATTGCCCCAGTTCTTCAGCGTAGCATCGATCAGGATAAGTCGCTGCAGGTTGTGGTGAGCAGGAGGGACCTCGCGGTGAATATAGAGGGCTTCGCTATTGGCGAGTCGTGATAAAAACAATAGATCATCATACGCAAACTCGGAAATAAGAAGCTTATCGAAGTCTCCTTTGTTAGTGAGATCAGAAAAACCTCCCAACGGTTGTTGACTGGGTAAGGCGCTGTGCACCGGTATATTTAGTCCGCTCCACAGCCACCGAATCAATGAACCGACTGTAAAAGTCTTATAGCTCTGCATGAGATCATCTATAAAATCAGTTGCAGGCGCGGGCGTATCATTGCCCGGTGTCTCATCAAACTTGATCTCATACTGTTGCGTATCCGGCAGGGCAGCAATGCGATTAATGATATCCTGTGTATTCTGAAATTTGCCAGCGAGTATACTCAGAGGCCTGAAGTCTTTATCAAATACAATGTCCTGCAGGGGGACAGGGTTCAATCCATTTTCAAAAAGACGCTGGTTATATTGTGCGTGTACACCGGCCGAAGCCTTCAGCGACAAAATATAGTGGCATCGTTCAAACAACGCCTGTATAAGCAATAGTCTTCGCTTGCCTTCTTTATACGGCTTCGGTAGTTCTGTTAAAAGTTTCAGAAAGCCAATGGCCCCTGCCAGGGTAGCTTCACTGTTTTTCGGCAATGCCCCCGAGCGCTGAACAATACTATATATAGCATCGAGTGATGTTGAGCCATTGGGATTGGTGGCGATCATCACCAGCAACAGCGAGCCAAAAGGAGGTAAGCCCTGCGGATATAGTTTATCAATAATGTCTCCGAGAAGCTGCCGGTAGGCAATCGTGGTTTCCTGTGGTATAGCGACCACTTCACCGGCATCTTCCCATTGCCAGAAATAGTTCTGATACGATTGAAAGTAATTTAATGCTGTCACGACTGATGTATCGGATTGGTGATCGTAACGCGAAATGAACTTCGTGACAAAGGCACCAGGCTCTCTTTTGAAATCAACTGGTATGTGTTGTCGGTGTCCCAAAGAATCCAGGCGTCTCTTCCCGGATTGATTTTTTTCTGAATCGCGTCCGTTAAAGAATATAATTCAAGATCGTACCCGGTAGGGAAAAGCAGATCCTTGCGCGACCATACGGTAGTGCCCGGAACCGGTAACAACGGGGTGCCTAACAGGAATGCGCGATCGGAGCCGATAATCGCCCAGCGCATTTTTTCAAGACGAACTGCGGGTGCGTGTTCTATATAGCGGCCGAGTATATCCAGCGATACGATCATAGCAACGGCATCAGTCTCGTGATCCGAGGGTACCAGTTTAATATCAAGCGTGTCGTGTATACCAAAGTAATTATGATTCAGTGAAGGAAGCTTTACCGGTAACGCCCGGTCGATCGGTGTCCACAACAAACCCGGAACATTACGCTCCGGTAATTTTCGATCGAGCAAATAGAGCTGATTACCTTTTTCATAATACGCAATGGCAAACGGTATCGAACGTACCTCGGTGGAGTATATCTGCTGGTAATTCAGATCCCTGAGCCAAATGATATTTTCATCGAACCCTGCTTTCAGATTCGTCCATTGCCGGATGCGCGCCAGATCGTTTTTATAAGCCTGCGGAACCGAAAGGAAATATACTATACTGCTTCCAGCATCTTTTTCCATAACTGTTCTATTTCAGCCTGTATATGATCTTTGTGTTCATTCTTTTTGATCCAGTTGCAGCGCGTCTGCACGTAGCGAAGTTTATCCTTGATAACGTTCTGTTCTTCGAATGAAAGGTTGCCAGACTCCCAGCGTGAAGCAAGCAACTGTACATCTTTGATCAGCTCTTCTGCCTGTGGAGTTTTGTTATAGTGTGCCTGCGGATGCGCGTGTGGTGCCGT
>CAMLLI010000786.1 GCA_946480685.1 uncultured Flammeovirgaceae bacterium
AACATCAGGAACAGCTACGTTGGAGACTGCACTCTTTCGGGTTCCGCAGGTTGTTGTATACAGAACCAGCTTCCTTACATATCAGATTGTGAAAAGACTAATTAAAGTCCCCTATATATCGCTGGTAAATCTCATCGCAGATAAAGAAGTTGTAAAAGAAATGATCCAAGGCGATGCCAATCAGGAAAAGGTTTCTGAAGAAATAAATCTGCTTCTGAATGATGAAGCTTACAGAAACAATATGATGAAAAACTATAATGAAATTATCCGTATTCTGGATATAGGATCTGCGTCTGAAAATACAGCAAAATTAATGGTGAGATATTTACAGGCTTAAACATCTCACCATCGGTATATTTCACTTAAGCAACTTTTAGTTTGCTGTATTGTGACTTGCTGAATTTTTCTTCCGCGTAAGCGCGTGTAATAACCAGTCTGTCGGTATTCTTTTCAGATGGTAATTCGAACATGGCATCGTTAATGATCGCTTCGCAGATACCACGTAAACCGCGCGCACCTAATTTATACTCCATCGCTTTTTCAACGATAAAGTCAACGGCACCTTCTTTGAATTCAACCTGAATCTCTTCCATTTCAAACAGCTTCTTATACTGTTTGATGAGCGCATTCTTTGGCTCGGTAAGAATTCTTTGAAGCGTTTCGCGATCAAGCGGGTTGAGGAATGACACAACTGGCAAACGACCTATTAATTCAGGAATAAGCCCGAAGCTTTTCAGATCCTGGGCTGTTATGAATTTTAAGAGGTTATCCTTATCGATCTCACCGGGATGTAAACCGTCATGACCGGCAACAAATCCAAGCGGACGAGTATTCAAGCGGTTACCAATAAATCGGGATATACCTTCAAATGCACCACCGCAGATGAAAAGTATATTTTCAGTATTTACCGTGATCATTTTCTGATCAGGATGTTTACGTCCACCCTGAGGAGGAACGTTTACTGCCGTACCTTCTAACAGTTTAAGAAGCGCCTGCTGTACGCCTTCACCGCTAACATCACGTGTAATAGAAGGGTTATCAGATTTGCGGGCTATCTTATCAATCTCATCAATATATACTATACCACGCTCGGCAGCTTCAACATTATAGTCTGCAGCCTGCAGAAGACGTGTTAATATACTTTCAACATCTTCACCAACATAGCCGGCTTCGGTAAGCACCGTAGCATCGGCAATACAAAAAGGAACCTGAAGAATTTTAGCCAGCGTACGGGCGAGGTAAGTTTTTCCGGTTCCGGTTTCACCTACCATAATGATGTTTGATTTTTCGATCGTTACATCACTATCCAGCTTGCGCTGCATTAGGCGTTTGTAATGATTATATACTGCAACGGACATTACTTTTTTAGCTTCGTCTTGTCCGATCACATATTCATCCAGGAATTTTTTGATCTCGCGAGGTTTAACCAGCTTAAAATTAGGAGAGAAGCCGGCCTCTGTTTTACTTTTCTTTTCCTCGCTAAGAATTTGATTGGCCTGGGTTACACATTTATCACAGATGTGTGCGTGTATACCTGAAATCATCAGGTCTACATCCTTCTTACTTCTTCCACAAAACGAACAGGTAACTTCAGCCATAAATTATTTTTAAAATTGAAAACCGATGCTCAGAACAACCTCAAAGGTACTGAATATTCTGAACATCGGTTGGATGGAAATCGTGCGGAAAAGTTAGATTTTCTTACGTTCCAGTACTTCGTCTATTAATCCATATTCTTTGGCTTCAGCAGCGCGCATCCAGTAGTCGCGATCAGAATCTTTTTCAATCTTCTCGTACTTGGCACCACTATGCTTGGCCAGAATGTTGTAAAGATCTTTTTTAACCTCAAGCGTCTGCTTCAGCGATATTTCCATATCAGAAGCTTGTCCTTGCATACCGCTCATCGGCTGGTGAATCATCACACGTGCGTGTACCAGCGCTGATCTCTTTTTAGCCGCGCCCGCAGTAAGCAATACTGCACCCATGGAAGCGGCTAATCCTGTACAGATCGTGGCAACATCCGGGTTTATATATTGCATCGTGTCATAGATACCAAGGCCGGCATATACAGATCCGCCCGGACTGTTGATATACATGATGATATCTTTTTTAGGATCGGAAGACTCGAGGAAAAGTAATTGAGCCGTGATCAGGTTAGCGATCTGGTCATCAATTCCCATTCCCAGGAAAATAATACGGTCAGAGATAAGGCGTGTGAATACATCAATTGCACGAAAGTTTCCAGGACGTTCTTCTATAACATACTGAGTCATGTTCTGGATTTGCTGCGCGTAACTGTCAACTGTATTGCCGCTCATGCCCAGGTGATGCACGGCATACTTTCTGAATTCATTGTTATAATGCATATAATAAAAGGATAATTACTTTAGTGAGGATTGAAATAATGGTAATCTTAGCCATCCAAGTTCAAAATTCCAACCCTTTCGTTCTTAAACCCATTTAAAAAGAAAATGGTTTTAGTCCGGATCACTTCACGAACTAAAACCATTGACGAAAATGCGAATACTTTATTGTTCAGCCGTAATGCCGGCTGTTGAAATACTAGTGTTTGTGTTCAGCTACAATTTTCTTGAACTCCTCAACCGATACTTTTTTCTCTTCAACCGTGATGTTATCCTTAATGAACTTCAGGATTTTATCACCACGTAACTGGTTGTACAAACGCATAAAGTTCTGACCGTTTTCATTTTGAAGGTAGTTGTCTGCAATACCATCCAGGCGGTCGCCTAATTGTTCAACAAAAGCTGATCCGCCAAATTGTGCTGCGATCAATTCTTTTGCCTTGTTACGAACTTCTTCGGCTTCAACAGTAATCTTGTTATCGTCAGCGATGCGGTTCTTCACAAGATCCCACTTCAAACCTCTTTTATAGTGTTCGAATTCTTTGTTGAGAACTTCTTCTGTTACCTCACCATTGCTGCTTGACAGTAACCATGATTTCAGGAAGTCATCAGGCAGATTGATAGAAGTATTGGAGATAAAATAGTCTTCGATATTATGATCCAGGAAATGCTCTGACTCGCGCTTGTAGTTTTCAGAGATTGTTTCTTTTACCTTGGTGATAAACTCTTCTTC
>CAMLLI010000787.1 GCA_946480685.1 uncultured Flammeovirgaceae bacterium
TGGATTACCAACATACCAGTTAAGCTGATCACTGTTATCGACAACAGGTTGCAATTGCTGAATAGTCGGCTCTTGTACAGATGTCTCATAATCAAAACGCAAATGCTTGGTTGTAGAGAAATCATAGTTGAAGCGTGCCACCGGCAATACATTCTGATAAGACTTTGATATCTTTTGATCCAGCAAAATTAAGTCACCATCCAGGTAAGTCTGCTGCAGACTGCTTCCTACGGTAACATTGTAATTCTCCCGATTCATTCTGAAATTCAGTCCCGCGCGGTGATACTGATAATCACTTTTATACTGGTTACTCAGTGAAGCGTTGAAAACATAATTTTCATTTTCAACATCGTATACTTTCTTATCAACATCATTCAGGTTCTGCCGGAAGGTATAGTTTGCCTCCAGGTATTTTCTGTTTCCCAGCGGCTCGGTATACGAAAGTGTTCCGCTATAGTTCACCGTATTTGTTTGCTGCGTGTTGGTTTGCAAAACCGTTGTGGTTTGCTGATCGCCCGTATAGTATATATTCGTAGCATTCTGATCACCGTCACGATCACTGTCCGTTACACTCAGCTGCGCGTTAGCAGATAGTGTACGCCCTTTCTTAGAGAAGCGATGACGCCACAGTAAATTTGTATTCAAGCTTGTTGATGTACCACTAGCCGTTGATCGCCCGGTACTCTCATTCAACAGGTTATTTGTTGCGTCCAAGTTCTGACTATTGTTGGTTGTATTCGATTCTGTCTCATTGTAGGTAGCACTCGTGGTAAGTTTCAGCGAATTCATGGAATCCAACTTATGCTCGAGCACTGTATTGACACGATGATTGGAATTGGTATTCAACTGCCGGCTACGCTGGTTAAACTGAAGATTACCCGTAGCCAGGTAGTTGGTTCGTTCCGTGGTCATGTCAATATCATGATCCAGGTGATTATAGAAGTAACTCGCATTAAGCTCCGTTTTTTTAGTAAACTCGTTGTTGAAGTTAACACCACCGGCATAGTTTGTCATTATACCGCTGTTCCGTCCTCCTATATTTACAGGTATACCGGTAGAATTATTGGAGTTGAGTTCAACACGCACAACACCGCGTCCGCTCATAAGCTGTTGCGTACCGCCGGTAAAGCTCATATAGTCATCCATAGCAAAGCCTTGTTCATTGGTATTATTACCCATGCCGAGTATAGAAAGCTGCTGACCTTTTTTGAAGCGGTTGAGATTGGCCTTGGCAGAAAAACGATCATCTGTACCAGCTCCGCCTTGCAGATTCCCAAATATACCATTACGCTTCTCTTCCTTGAGTTCGAGATTTATAGTCTTCTCCCGCTGCCCGTCATCTATACCGGAAAATGCTGCCTGATCCGATTTCTTATCAAACACCTGCACTTTATCAATAGCATCCGCAGGAAGATTGCGCGTAGCGAGTTTTGGATCAGTACCAAAAAATGTTTTACCATCAACCGTTACGCGCTTTACCTGTTCGCCTTGCGAGCGTATCGTGCCATCGTTGTCCACTTCCACACCCGGAAGTTTCTTCAGCAACTCCTCAACGGTCGCATTCTGATTCGTCTTAAAAGCAAGCGCATTATACTCAATGGTATCACGTTTGATCACAACGGGGATCTTCTCAGACTCAATTACCACCTCATCTAATTTAGTTTGCGCGGGCACCATTCGCAGCGAGCCAACATCCACTATATCTCCGTTCCCCGGTATAACAGAAGACGAATAGGTTTTATACCCGACATACGTCACCTTTAACATATAGGATGCACTGGCGAGGTTGACAATCTCAAACTTACCGGCAGCATCCGTAGCAGCAAAATTTACCAGCGATGAATCTTTCGGATTCAGCACAATAACCGTAGCCCCCGGCAAGCCATGCGACACCGAGTCCACCACCTGCCCCCGCACAGTAATCTTCTGCCCTATCGCTACCTGCGAAACGAAAACAAAAAGTATTAAAAGTCTTTTCATAATAAATAGATCAGGATATAGTATATAATTTCGAGCGTCAACACTTCAACACACCAACACCTCAACACATCAATTCCTGATCATCACTCCGCCTTCACGGCCCATTCGCTGCATCTGCTCGTCCATCATCTTGCGGAATTCCTTTTCCGTGATCTTCGTACCACCCGATGGAATTTTGAGCTCACTTTTCTTCAAGGTACGCGGCTCTATTTTTATTGCTGTGATCACACGTTCGCCATCGTTGATATCAACCTGTACAACAGCGCCTGGAAGTGTAGTATATATTTCAGGACCGAGGAACGGACGAAGCTTGTCGGTATACCAGGCCACGATTGTCTGCTTCCGCTCTTCGTTGAAGAATGTAGCCTGGCGACATGCATAACCGAGAATTGTTTTTACTTCCGTTCCGAATTTCCACGGAGTAATTTTTACGGAATCTTCTATCAGGTATTTTTTACCCATAAATTCCTGCAGGGTAACTTTTTTGGAAGCAGCATGATTAAAATAAATTTCTGCATTCGGCCTTCTAAACCGCATGCGCATGCCACCACCTCCCTCTTCGCTTGCGAAGTCGTCTTCCTCTTCTTCGATCAGCGGTTTATAAAGCGACTCGGTTGCAGTAAAGAAGAGTTGCTCTTTATGCACATCGAACTCCGGCATCATCTCTTTCATGCCCTGTCGTTCGGGAGGAAGTCTGCGATGCATATTTACTTTCACTTCGTAGACAACAACACCTTCAGAAGTTTGCGCAAAAACAAAATGTGCTGCGGTGAGGGACACCAGGATGCCCAGAAATATCAGGATACGTTTCATGGTTGTGGAAATTTTCATGATTTGGTTTCGGGAGTAAATGTACAGGCAGAGATCAACGCCAACGGTTAATAGTTCTGAAAGGAATGTTAATTAACGTTAAAGATGCTTAGCACTGGCTGCGGGAACATTACCTTTGTATTGATGAAAGGCGTAAGTCCTAAGCACGAGTTAATACACGGGTACCCGTTTGCTGCGTGGCAATTGAAAGTGAAGCATAGAAAGATTTACAAATGAAGAAGCGTAAACATATAGTTATACTCCTCCTGATGATCAGCAGTATGATGCTGCTGATCATCCT
>CAMLLI010000788.1 GCA_946480685.1 uncultured Flammeovirgaceae bacterium
TAGCATAGCAGCAATCCGTTTTGCGCAAGTACCTTTCCAGCCTTGTTGAAGACAGCCGCAGCCTTATTTATATCTTCTAAGGTAAGTGTATCACCTTTGTGTGGTATCCAATAGCAAACAACAAACTTGGCACCGTACGCACGCGCATCATCAGCAACAGACTGCGGGAAATTCATGAGTCTTTCGAAGTCAGTTCCATAACTCACAACCTGCAGTTGGTTTTGTGCGATGAGCTTGATGAATTCCGGAAAGGACAGTCCATACGTATCACCTATCTCGATTTCTTTTATTCCAAACGATTTGATTTTGGCCATCGTGCCGGGTACATCTTTGGCAAACTGGTTTCGCAGGCTATAAAGTTGGAGTCCGATTTCCTGCGCAGATGACGAAAGGCTAACAACTACAAGAAGTAGTGCGAACAGTGTTTTTAGAGAGGATTGCATAAAGAAAAATCTTCTTCAAGATAAGTAAACTCCTTGAAGAAACAATCGACAAATGGGAGTTGTGAACGGTGAACGTTATTCGTAACCGTTAGTCGTTACACGTTATAAGTTATCCGTAGTTAAATCCAATGGCACTAAGGCCAAAGTTCTCAAGTTAGACACGGTTAACCTATAACGGTTAACTGATAACGGCCACAAAAGCAGAAAGCGTCACCATACGATGACGCTCTCCGAGGTATAAACGATTTGGTTTGGTTTCTTACTTGCTTTGCACGAGCAGTGGTGTGTTGGCTACGATGGCAACAAGGTCTTCATCGTTTACGCTTTTCTTCTCGTCAGCTACGATCAGGAAGTTTTCATACAATTGATCGAGCTCTGTTTTGTTTGGCTGATAGCCGAGTAATTCCAGTCTGTGCTTCAATGCAGCGCGTCCGCTACGCGCAGTTAACAATATAGATGATGTTGGTACACCTACATCTGCAGGATTAATGATCTCGTAGTTCTCTGAGTTCTTCAGGAAACCGTCCTGGTGAATTCCGGATGAGTGCGCAAATGCATTGGCTCCAACAATAGCTTTATTCGGTTGCACCGGCATACGCATCATATCTGAAACCAATGTACTGATTGCATACAGCTTTTCTGATTTCAGGTTGGTATGTAATCCCAGATCTTTATGAGTCTTGATGATCATTGCAACTTCTTCCAATGAAGTGTTACCGGCACGCTCTCCTATACCGTTGATCGTTACTTCGGCTTGTCCGGCACCTGCCATCAAACCTGCTATGGTATTCGCAGTAGCAAGACCAAGGTCGTTATGACAGTGTACAGATATAGTGGCCTTGTGTATATTCTTTACATGATCGAACAAGTACTGAATACGCTTGCCATATAAATGTGGTAAGCAATAGCCGGTAGTGTCTGGTATATTTACTACATCAGCACCGGCAGCAATTACGGCTTCTACCATCTGCGCCAAGAACGCGAGGTCAGCGCGACCCGCATCTTCTGCGAAGAACTCCACTTCAACACCTTTAGCTTTGGCATAGCCTACAGCCCACACAGCTTGTTCAAGAACTTTTTCGCGTGTAGTGTTGAATTTATGTTTAATGTGAATGTCTGAAGAACCAATACCGGTATGGATACGTCCGCGTTTGGCATGATGCAGCGCTTCTCCTGCTACATCTATATCTTCTTTCTTGGAGCGTGTCAGTGCGCATACACCTACATTTACTGCTTTGGACAGCTCTACTACGGAAAGAAAATCACCGGGACTGGATATCGGGAAACCCGCTTCAATAACATCTACTCCGAGTAGCTCAAGCTCCCGTGCAATCACGACCTTTTCATCGGTTGATAACTGACAGCCGGGCACTTGCTCGCCATCGCGAAGCGTAGTGTCGAAGATTTCAATTTTTCTGCTCATGGTTTCGTTATCCGTTTATTGTTATTTTTTATTGGGGTTGGGATATGGCACCTGATCCAGATGCCGTATACTATATCTTATTTTATACCGCTACCTGGCAGTTAACCAGCATGCGAGCGTTGTTACATACTACATTACCCATTACTTCTGTACCCAGTATTTTCTCGTGGGCAGTAGAAGCATCTGCGATGTCGCGGGTTCTGTATCCGTCACGAAGCGTTTGTTCCACTGCTTTGATTACGGTTTCAGATTCTTCTTTCAATCCGAATGATATATCAAGCAACAAAGCCGCAGAGAGTATAGATGCCAATGGGTTCGCTATACCTTTACCGGTAATATCATGTGCACTTCCGTGGATTGGTTCATATAGCCCTACCGTATCACCTACCGATGCAGAAGCCAGCATCCCCATAGAGCCTGCAATTTGTGACGCTTCGTCTGTAAGTATATCTCCGAAGAGGTTCCCGGTTACAACTACATCGAAGCTGCGCGGGTTCTGAATAAGTTTCATGGCAGCTGCATCTACGAACATGTGCTCTACTGTTACATCCGGATATTGCTTGGCAACTTCCTGCACCACTTCTCTCCACAGACGTGAGCTTTCCAGTACGTTTGCCTTATCAACAGAAGTAACTTTCTTGCCACGTGTAAGAGCAGCTTTAAAGGCTTTGTGAGCGATACGTTCTACTTCATAACGAGAGTATATCATTGTGTCGTATGCTGTAGCGCCTTGTTCTTTGCGTCCGCGTTCGCCAAAGTATACATCTCCGGTAAGTTCACGGAAGAAGAGTATATCAGCACCTTTCAGTATTTCAGGTTTTATACTGGAAGCTGCGAGAAGTTCATCAAAAAGTTTTATCGGACGAAGGTTGGCATATAATCCCAACTCTTTACGCATCTTCAATAGACCTTGCTCCGGGCGAACCTTTGCCGTTGGATCGTTATCGTATTTAGGATGTCCTACAGCTCCGAAGAGTATAGCATCCGAGTTCTTCATTTTCTCAAGCGATTCATCTGGCAGCGGATTACCAGTAGCTTCGATGGCTTCGTGACCGATCGTAGCATAGTCAAATGAAAACTGGTGACCAAAGCATTCTGCCACTTGCTCGAGCACTTTCTTGCCACAAGCGGTTACTTCTTTTCCGATTCCGTCTCCGGGGAGTATTACGATTTTCTTTTTCATTACAAAATTCTTTTTAAGGTACTGGCTGCTGGTTACTAGCT
>CAMLLI010000789.1 GCA_946480685.1 uncultured Flammeovirgaceae bacterium
TTAACGGTTCTTTGCTGCAGCTTGATATTTTTCATATTTGAAAACTTGAAAGAATTTTAGCTACAAGCTTATAAACTTACCCCAGCCATTTAAATAAAAGCAGCAGGGATATACCCTGCCTCTGTTTTTTACTTCTTACTTCTTACTTCTTACTTCTTGCTTCTTACTTCTTGCTTTTACTCCTGACTTCTATCTCGCTACATTCCATCGAACAACTTTCTCAAGTTTTGCAGGATGTGTAATTTTTATCTTGCCGCTTTCAATCTCAATGATTCCTTCTTCTTTAAAATCAGAGAGCACACGAATCACAGATTCTGAAGCGGTACCAACCATCTTCGCGAGGTCTTCGCGTGAAATAGCAATGACTGCCTTCTCATCCTTCAATGAAGCCGACTTAAGCAACGCATCGGCTGTACGCTGACGCACCGAGTTATAAGCAAGACTAAGTAGCTGGCGCTCGCGTTCGGCAACTTTCTTGCAGAGTAAATTAATAAAGCTCGCCGATACATCGGGATGACTCTGAATCATCAACATAAAATCATGACGCGGAACAGAAATTAACTCGGAGTCCTGCAGTGCTACCGCGGATTCTTTATAGTTCTCGTTCTCCAATACTGGTTCAAATCCAAAGAAATCATTGGCAGCATACAGGTTTGTAATAAACTCTTTTCCATCGGGATGCGACTTGAATGTTTTTACATTACCCGATTTGATAAAGTATACATGCAGCGGCATGTCGCCTTCTGAAAATATCTCGGCTTTCTTTTTATACTGCTTTACCTTTTTGTCTTTACCAAGATCTTTCAGGTTTAAAAACTTCTGCGCGTCTTTAATAAAGTTATCAAGACCTTCCGGTGTAGACTCATAGTGCTTTTGCTGCATGGCGCTTTTGCGCAGCCGTGTCTCAATCGCATTGAGCAGATCAGTATCATCAAATGGCTTCGTCAGGTAATCATCTGCGCCCAGGTTCATACCTTTCCGGATATCGGTTTTTTCAGTTTTCGCTGTAAGGAATATAAATGGAATGCTTGCTGTATCTTCCTTCTTACTCAAAATATGCAACACACCATAGCCATCGAGTTCAGGCATCATTATATCGCAGATGATCAGATCAGGTCGCTCGCGTTGCGCCAGCTCTACACCAATCTTTCCATTCTCTGCTGTAATCACACTATAATTCGCCAGGCTTAATATTTCACTGGTGTTTTCTCTGATCTCAGCGTTGTCTTCTATCAGGAGTATTTTTTTCATAACTTGAAATTAGGTTTACTATATCGGTATAGTCACAGTAAATATACTGCCCTTTCCATAATTGCTTTTAAATGAAATGGTACCGCCTAATAATTCAGCGTACCGCTTTACTATATTCAAACCCAGGCCTGTGCCCTGTATATTTCCGGAGTTGCTCGCTCTGAAAAAGCGTTCGAATAAATGTCTTTGATCTTCGTCCGGTATACCGATCCCTTCGTCCTGTACACTAAAAACGAATTCACCATTTTGTTTTTCAAATTTCAACAGAATGGTTTTATGCTCGGGTGAATATTTACTGGCATTCGTAATAAGATTGAACAGTATATTTCGCAGTATACGCGAGTCAGCATATATCATTGTTCCCGACTCATATTCAATCTCCAGTCGTTGACCTTGTTTTAATAAAGGACTCATCTCTTCATTTATACTGTCAGCGAAATCCTGCAACACCAACTGTTCTTTATTAATATCAATGACCCCTTCTTCCAGTTTCCCAAGGGAAAGGAAATCATTCAGAATAGACGTAAGGTGATTAACAGATGATTTTATCCGCTGAACATGCTTGTCGACTTTATCTTTTTCGCCACGATCGTTGTACTGATTAATGAGCGAAGCAGAACTCAACACGGCACTGAGCGGTGTACGAAACTCGTGCGAAGCGATGGACACAAATTTTGTTTTGAGCTCATTGAGTTCGCGTTCTTTTTCCAGGGCACCACGTGCTTCCTCTTCGGCACGCTTGCGTTCAGTCACTTCGTTCTCGAGCTTCTGAATCGTTTTATGTAACGCTTCTGTGCGCGACTGCACTTTCTTTTCGAGTTCAGCAGCATATACTATAAGCTGTTCTTCACTTCGCTTTAGTGCATCTTCTGCTTTCTTGCGTTGTGATATATCACTGATGAAAGACATCACCAGTAATTTACCTTCCACTTTGGTATAGCTGAGACTGATTTCCACCGGGAACTCGACACCATCTTTTCGAAGTGCCGTAAGATCACGACCAAATCCCATTCTTCGTGGTTCGGGATGTTCGTTGAATCCTTTTCTGAAATTAATATGCCGGCCGCGATAACGTTCGGGGAGTAAATTCTCGAGTGAGACTCCGGTCAATTCATTTTTTCCATATCCAAAAATCTGCTCGGCAATCGGATTGGCGACAACAATTTTACCGGATTCATCAACCATCAGAATCCCTTCCGACATACTTTGAAATATCTCGCGAAAGGCATCGTCTGTCACTAAAGATAAAGGAGCACTCACATCCATAAAATTGCAAAGTTATATTCGTTCAATTCCTGACAAAAATCATATTTCACGTTGATCAAAATTGCGTTTTTCGCTTTAAAATACCTATACGTTTGTAGGGTGAAAGATACTTTAATGACCGATGTTATGGCCAAAACAATCCTGTGTACCATCAATTTACCCGAGTCGTCCAAGCACGCGGTGCAATGGGCTGTAACCATGGCGCAGCAGCTTGAAGCACATCTTACTATATTATATACATACCGGCTCATCCCGTCACAATCCGGTGAGATTGTGCAGCTCAAGAAACGAATTGAACTGGAAGCCAGCAAGCAATTTCATGATATTGAAAAAGATTTGCTGATCGGTAAAGGAATCAGTTACGACTTCCGAACGGAGGTCGGCTTTGTTTCCGATCGCATTGAAGATCATGCCAGGAAAAACAATCTTAACTTCCTGGTGATCGACAAAAATGTAAGCACAAACAGTAAAGAAACATTTGAAGAAATGATGGAACACGTGCACGTTCCTACTCTCGTTATCCCTTAGTAAAACATAGTCCCCCGACCCATTCCCCTCTTTTACGTTCTC
>CAMLLI010000790.1 GCA_946480685.1 uncultured Flammeovirgaceae bacterium
ATTTCGACAGCATCAGTAAATCATTTACACATATACATAAGGATAGCCCGGGAGCACACCTTAATACCAACATTGTGCGCGATATGGAGCAGGATAATAAAGGCCTTATCTGGGTAGGTACTGATCATGGAGGTATCAACCTGATCGATAAACGAAATTTTTCCATTCGCTATATCACACACGATGATGAAGATGAAAAGAGTCTCAGTCAGAATAGCATTAATACACTTTATAAAGATACCGATGGTATAATCTGGGTAGGCACCTATAAACGCGGAGTGAGTTACTACCACGAAAACATTGTTCGCTTTCCGCTATATAAACACTCGCCCACCAACCCCTACGGACTTCCCTATGCAGATGTGAATCGTTTTGTAGAGGACGATAAAGGTAATATATGGATCGGTACGAATGGCGGAGGACTGCTATATTTCAATCGTGCTACGGGGCGCTTTACGCAGTATCGATATAATCCGGCCAATGCCAATAGTATCGGTAGCGATGTTATTGTAAGTCTGTATATAGATCACACCAAAAAGTTATGGATCGGTACATACTATGGTGGCCTCACCTGTTATGATGGTACCAAATTTACCCGCTATAATAACAATCCTGCTGATCCTTCAAGCTTGTCCAACCAAAGTGTTTGGGAGATATATGAAGACTCAAGACATCGGCTCTGGGTGGGAACACTCAACGGAGGTCTTAATTTATTTGATGAACGCGCGCAATCTTTCTCGCATTACCGCGCAACCGATCTCAATTCAGTAGGCTCGGATTATATAGCGGCTATAACAGAAGATCGTGAAGGTGATTTGTGGATCGGCACAACGGCCGGGATAGACGTTCTAAGTCGCCAGCGCGGACGGTTTATACATTACGAAAGTGAAAGCAGCAATCCACAAAGTCTTAGCAATAATGCTGTACTTGATATTCGTGAAGATTCAAAAGGTCGTATATGGATTGCTACTGCCGGTGGACTAAATCTGTTAAATCGTAAGGATAATTCGTTCCAGGTTTTTACCAAAGAGGATGGTCTTCCCCATAATACTATATTGACCATACTGGAAGATGATCACGGTGATATCTGGATGAGTACACCGAATGGATTATCACAATTAAAAATTACAGCAGCACCTGATGGTAAAACAATCTATACCTTTAGCAACTACGGTGAAGCAGAAGGTTTGCAGGGAAGACAATTCAACGAGAATGCTGCTTTTAAGACTTCGCGGGGTGAACTTATTTTCGGAGGTTCTAACGGGTTTAATATTTTTAAACCGTCACAGTTAGGATTGAATAAAGATGTACCTGAAGTTGTCTTTACAGATTTTCAACTTTTTAATAAAAGTATAAAAGCAGAAGAAGTTGTAGATGGAAATATACTGTTGCCAACCGATATATCAACCACTTCCGAAATCAAGCTTCCACCGGGTAAAGATGTTTTCTCAATTGAGTTTGCCGCGCTTAATTTCTTTCACCCGGAGAAGAACAAGTATAAATATAAACTCGAAGGGTTTCATACCGATTGGTTGCCGGCCGACAGTAAATCAAGACGTGTAACATTTACTAACCTTGATCCGGGTGAGTATACATTTCGCGTGATCGCTGCCAACAACGATGGCTTTTGGAATGAGAAAGGTGCTACGCTAAAGATAACTGTGTTGCCTCCGTTCTGGAAAACGCGTACGGCCCTGGTTATATACTTCTTGTTGATCATTACGGGATTACTCATCACACGAAGACTTGTACAGCAACGCGAGAAGGTGAAGTTCATCATTCAGCAGGAACGACAGGAAGCGATGCGTATGCATGAGCTGGATATGATGAAGATAAAGTTCTTCACCAACGTGAGTCATGAATTCAGAACTCCGCTTACACTCATTCTTACACCGATTGAAAAGATTTTGAAACAGGTGAAAGATCCGGAGCAGCAAAATCAATTCCTGTTGATACAACGCAACGCCAAGCGATTACTAAATCTGGTAAACCAGTTGCTTGATTTCAGAAAGCTCGAGGTGCAGGAGATAAAATTCAATCCTTCAGAAGGAGACATTATTCATTTTATAAAGGAGGCGGTATATTCTTTCTCAGACCTCTCGGAGAAAAAAGCGATCCAGTTAAAGTTCAATGCATCAGTAAATTCACTGGTAACTATTTTCGATCAGGATAAACTCGAAAAGATTTTATTTAATCTATTAAGCAATGCATTCAAGTTTACACCCGAACATGGTGCAGTAACGGTAGAGGTAGAGCAAAAAACAGAAGTCGATGGTAAGTGGCTGTGCATCGAAGTAACAGACACAGGTATAGGTATTGCTCCCGATAAGCAAGAGCGAATTTTTGAACGCTTCTTTCAGAATGAACTTCCCAAGAGCATGGTAAACCAGGGAAGTGGTATAGGTCTTTCCATTACAAAAGAATTTACACGCATACATGGCGGAAGTATATCAGTAGAAAGCGAGCCGGGTAAAGGAAGTCGTTTTACAGTACGACTGCCGTTGCAGGATGCTGCCAATCAATCTGAAACGGTAACGCAGGAAGCTATAGAGCCTGTACGGCAGAACGAGGAGCCTATACATGAAAATGCCAGCGCACGATTGTTAAAGAAACCGCTGTTGCTGTTGGTAGAAGACAACGAAGATTTCCGATTCTATTTGAAAGATAACCTGAAAGTAGATTACCAGATCGAGGAGGCTCCGAACGGAAAAGAAGGTTGGAAGAAAGTACAGGAACATCTGCCTGATTTGATTGTGAGTGATATTATGATGCCTGATATGAACGGTATTGATTTCTGTAAAAAGATAAAGTCCGATCAGCGTGTGTCACACATACCCGTAATACTATTAACAGCGCGTGCTGCAGAAGAGCAGAAGGTGGAAGGTTTTCAATCAGGTGCTGACGACTATATCACCAAGCCTTTCAATTTTGAGATACTGGCATCGCGTATACAGAACCTGATTATGCAGCGCGAAAAATTCCATCGCGCATTTCCGAAACAGCTTGATGTAAAAGCAAGTGAATTGAACATCACTCCGCTGGACGAGAAGTTTATTCAGAATGCAGTGAAGTGTGTGGAGGAGAA
>CAMLLI010000791.1 GCA_946480685.1 uncultured Flammeovirgaceae bacterium
ATGTTACTTGCAAAGGTAAACTTCGTGTATACTGCATGTTCCTTACCGACCTCTGTAACATTAACCCATCATGGCTGACAGATATACTGTATGAATATAGTTGTCGATTACGGAAACTCGTCTGCCAAGGTAGGGATTTTTGATCACCATACACTGACGGACAAGCGTGTGTTCCGCGAAGAAGAGGCACTGAAAGATTTTCTACAAAACTTTCCGGCCGATCATTTCATCATAAGCTCAGTGAACACGGATGCCCAAACGGTAGCGTCCTGGACAACCGCGAAGAAGAAATTTATTCTTCATTACACATTGCCGTTGCCGGTAAAAAATCTGTACGCAACACCACAGACGTTGGGGGTTGACAGGATCGCGGGAGTATGTGGCGCAAGGCAAATATTTCCGGCAACAAATTGCCTGGTGATTGATGCGGGCACGTGCATCACCTACGACTTTGTTGATGCACAGGGTAATTATCATGGTGGCAGTATTTCGCCGGGTTTGAAGATGCGCTTCGATGCCATGCATACGTTCACCGCGCGTTTGCCGTTAGTGCATGCAGTAGCCGATGCCGCGCTGATTGGTAACAGTACCGAAACGTGCATGCAGAGCGGAGCTATTTTTGGTTTGATTGAAGAAATTGAAGGGATTATTCGCAGGTATTCTGAAAAATTTGACGGTTTAAAGGTGATTTTGTGCGGGGGGGATACAGGTTTTTTTGAAAACAAACTTAAAGCGTCCATATTTGCGAGCCCTGAACTGGTTCTCAGCGGGTTAAACAGCATTTTATTACATAATGTCAGTCGTTAAGAAGATTTTTTTACTGTCTCTTGTCATCATTGCATCAGCAGAAGTTCGGGGCCAGGCAGCACGTTCACCATTCACAACGTTTGGTATAGGCGAACGCTATGGCGATGCGTTGGTTCACAACCAAGGATCCGGTACTGGTGTAAGTCAACCACAATTCTGGTATCTCAACAATCAAAACCCAGCCTTGCTGGTGTTCAACACGCTTACAGTTTTTGAAGCTGGTATAGTGGGTGAACGCAGAACGATTCGCAACCGTCAGGGCAGCGAAAAAAATTCAGGTGGTAATATGAATTACCTCGCGATGGCGTTCCCGGTAAAAGTTACCAAGTGGACAACCTCCATCGGTTTGATGCCCTATACTAATGTTGACTACGAAGTAAAAAGAGATACTACACTTTCAGATGGCACTCCGTATGAGTTGAGAGAAAGCGGCACCGGTGGTCTTACACAATTATACTGGTCTAACGGTATACGTTTAACAAAAGAGATCAGTATCGGAATAAAAGCAACGTATCT
The DNA here is from genome assembly GCA_946480685.1 of uncultured Flammeovirgaceae bacterium. The sequence continues at coordinate 1,324 of CAMLLI010000791.1, forward strand.
GTTCGGTCCGATTGAAAACGTTTATTCCAATCAACTTACCGGAGCCGATGTCATTCCATATATAGTATCGGTAGAGAATAAATCATCGGTTTCTGATTTCAATTTCAGCGGAGGTTTTTCATTCAGTCGCGATTCACTCTGGGGAAAAAATTATCGCTTCAGTGTTGGTGCTGTGTATGACATGAAGACCAGCCTGAAGACAAAAGTTACTGACAAGTTTTACCGCACTACCGTTGCCGGTGATACGATTGAATCAAGCGAACTCAGCAACGCCCACGGACAAATAAAAATACCCGGAGCACTCACCTTGGGAGTTTCGTTGAGCAGGGGATTGAAATGGGCGGTAGCAACTGAACTTTCATACCAGAACTGGTCAAACTTCAGCAGTGTAAATAGAGATGACAATACTGGTTTACAGGAATCATGGCGCGCTGCACTCGGTGGCGAAATTACGCCTGACCCGCTGGCACTCGGCAGTTACCTGAAACGCCTCACGTATCGCCTCGGGGTAAGCATGGAACAATATCCTTTTCTTGCGAATGGCAATAGTGTAAAAGACTATGGCATTAATTTTGGGTTCTCGTTACCGGCCGGTCGCTCCAATTTAAATTTGGCAGCTAAAGTAGGTAAGCGGGGTAACAGGAATGAGAATATACTCGAAGAGAACTACTTTAAGATATACTTTGGTATAACCTTTAACGACCAGTGGTTTATTAAACGCAAGTTTGATTGATCGCGGTAAAAAAAGATAAAAGTAAAAGGCCATGGTTAAATGCTGTGGCCTTTTAACTTTATAAGCGTGATCAACCTTATCGATCATACGTTTTTGAATGATGAGATTTTTTATGAAACGATATTTACTGCTGATACTTCCGGTTCTGGTAATGGCCTGTGGTAAACAGGAAATCAAAGAACCTGTAGAATATACCGGGCCGCTGCGTGAAGTTGAAAACATGGAAATGTTTTACACGGAGAACAACAACATCAAGGTAAAGATGCAGGCAGAGCTGGTATATGAATTTCAGAATGGCGATCGAGAATTTCCGAAAGGTATATACATGGAGTTTTACGATGAGTTCGAAAAACTGGAATCAACGTTGCGTGCGAATCATGCATACTACTTTAAAGAGCAGGATCAATGGCGCGGCCGCGGTAAGGTAGAAGTGAAGAACGTTGCCAAGAATGAACAGCTCAACACCGAAGAACTTTTCTGGAAGCCTGATGATCAGCGAATCTTCACCGAACAATTTGTTACGATACGCCAGCAGGGTGATGTGATTTATGGGCAGGGATTAACTGCGAAGCAGGATCTTTCTGATTATGTGATCACTGATCCGGAGGGGGAGCTCGAGGTTAAGGAGTAGTTTTGTTTCCCGCAGATTTCACAGATATACGCAGAAAAAAAATACAAACAGGATCGTATAAGAAATTCAAAGTTTATATATAGCACATAGGCTATAGTTCGTACACTATAGCTTATGTGCTCCCAAATATATCTGCGTTTATCTGTGAAATCTGCGGGCTAAAGAACGTTGTTCAGCTGTTCTTTGATCTTCTCGAGTTCTTCTTTCATCGTTACCACGTGCTTTTGAATATCTGCATCGTTGGCTTTGGAACCGATAGTATTTATTTCACGTCCTATCTCCTGCGATATAAATCCAAGTTTCTTCCCATTGGATTGCTTCTCGTTCAATATCTGTATAAAGTAATCGAGGTGTGATTTTAACCTCACCTTCTCTTCATTGATATCAAGCTTC
>CAMLLI010000792.1 GCA_946480685.1 uncultured Flammeovirgaceae bacterium
AAGCCTAACTTTTTCATAGCGTTTTTGTAATTTGTTTCTGATACAATTTTACGTACAGGTCACGCCTAATGATATTAGGAAACACTTACAGCGGAATTAGAATTTAATTAGGACATTAGAAAGGAATTAGAATATATATAGAATGTATAGCATGGGCTTGCATTCATAGACAAAATGCGTTTATAATGCTTTGCTATGAAACTATTGGTGGTTGAAGATGAAACAAAAGTCGCGGAAGTATTGAAGCGCGGCCTGACAGAAGCAGGTTATGAAACTGACGTTGCCTATGATGGACAGATCGGATTGCGACTGGCTAAAACCGGAAGCTATGACCTGGTGTTGCTGGATATTAACCTGCCGTTGCTGAACGGACTCGAGTTATGTAAACAGCTTCGTGAAACAGATGAAGTAACACCGGTGCTGATGCTAACGGCACTCGGCATGAGTGACGACATTGTAGCAGGGCTGGAAGCAGGAGCAGACGATTACCTTCCGAAACCGTTTCGCTTCAATGAGTTATACGCGCGCATCAAAGCGCTTACGCGGAGAAAGAAAATATATGCCGATCATTTCACGCAGACTGACTCTGGGGAACAGGATAAATTTACGATGGCCGACCTCGAGATTGATTTCGATGCGCGTGAGGTAAAACGATCAGGTAAAGTTATTCAGCTCACGGCAAAAGAATATGCACTGCTGGAGTATCTCGCCAAGAATGCCGGCAAGGTTCGTTCACGACTGGAGATTGCCGAATCGGTATGGGGATTGAATTTTGAGACCGGCACTAACTTTATCGATGTATATATTAACTATGTACGCAACAAAGTAGATAAACCTTTCCGTCCGAAGCTGATTCATACCGTAACCGGCTTCGGGTATATATTAAAACTTCCGGAGGCGTGAAAATACGACAGCGGCTCGCCCTTCGGTTTACAATTGTAAGTGCACTGGTTACCGGTGCTATTCTTATTATTATTTATTTTTTTACAAGAGGTTTTGTTCATTCTGATTTCGTTGATCGTCTGACACAACAGTCGAGTCTTGAAGTATTGCATTATGCTACACCGCAGGTAAAAGACATTATGCCTTCAGGTACATTCAACCTGGTGAATCCGTCTACCTCTATATTTTCTGAAGCAGGTGAATTGCTGCATCGCCAGGGAGACTTTGTTGTACCGAAAACCTGGATAACGTTTTTACGGGACAACGATCTTTTCAATGCCGAGCGCGGTGTATATACTACGGTCGGGCGCAAGCATGTTGTAAACGGACATCTATACCTTGTTTTTGTTTCGGACAAAGATCTGCCCGGTGAGCGTGAACTAAACTTTCTATTGAAAGCAACCGTGGTGGGCTGGGCTATCAGTCTGGTATTGTCTTATCTCACCGGACTATATTTCTCCGGCAATGCCTTGCAACCCGTGAAGCGTGTGGTGCAGGAAGTGAATCACATTACACACGACAACCTCAGTTACCGACTCAAGATCGACAAAGAGGAAAGCGCTATTGATGAGATCGATGAACTGATACTCACGTTCAACGCACTGCTTACACGCATTGAGCGCGCATTCATTACACAAAGGCGTTTCGTTCAAAACGCTTCGCATGAATTAAAAACACCGCTCACAGCAATCATGGCAGAAGTAGAGCTTGCGCTGGCGCGCGAACGTCCATCCTCAGAATATCAACGTACGCTCCAGGTAGTGCTGCAGGAAACCGAACGGCTGGCCAGCACAACGCAGGGGCTACTGCTGCTGGCGCGTCTGGAAGAAAGTGCCAGTAAGACGGAGCTTGATTCACTGGATATAGCTGAGCTGTTAGACCGAACACTTGCAGCCTTCAGTATGCATCACCCCGAGCGCCCGGTCATCAAAGAAGGAAAAACATCTTCGCTATATATACAGGGTAATGCCCAGTTGCTGCAGACTGCCTTGTTAAATATACTCGACAACGCTTATAAATATTCCTCCGGCAAGATCGATGTGTCGCTGGCTACCAACAACAATGAAGTAATTATAGGCGTTCAGGATTATGGCATCGGTATACCGGCCAGCGAACTCAACAGAATCCGCTCACCACTCTTCCGTGCCTCAAACGCCAGCAGTATACCCGGAGCAGGTCTTGGTCTTTCCCTAGTAGACCGCATCATCGCTGTAAACCACGGCCACTTCGAAATTACCAGCGCAGAAGGGAAAGGAACGAAGTGCGTTATCCGTTTGCCGCTACTGTTGTAGGGAAATTGGAAGATTACAAGATTAGAAGATTGGAAGATTGCAAGATTAGAAGATTGAAAATTCAACAATGGGAATAACCGGGATCCGGTAATTTTTCAATTTTTCAATTTTATTAATCTTCCAATTTTTCATTAATCTTCCAATTTCCTCACGTCTTGTGTTATCAGTTTATAGTCTTCTGTGAGGTTGTGGGTCTTGAAGTAGGTTTGCAGGGCGAGGGCTCTTTGCTTTACATCGAAGCCTATATTCCAGGATAATTTCTTCAGGCATTCTGAACATAACCGGTTAGGACGTCCATCGGTTTCATATACGCTGTTCGTGCCGTTCATTACGCATACCGCATGTGTGCAATGCGGGCAGGAAAACATGTGTCCTATTTCGTGAGAGGATGTCTTAATGAATCGTTCCAGGCAAAGACGAAAATTATTTTCATCCAGTTCTCCATCGTGAAAGCGAATGAAGGATGAAACACCCACGCGTTTCTTCAAGCGCGCTTGTCCAAATACAAAATTCCATGATTCAGCAGGGTATAGATCTTTCTGTGTGATGCCCATGATTACGATGGCGTCTTTCGGAATGGCTTTCCCCAGAATGTTATCCAATATATAGCCTGTTAGTAATTGTTCGTATCCCTCCTCGCGCATTCTTCGTGCGGTATCCGGTATAACACTATCGCTGATGGCTGGCAATACGATTGTTTTCAGGTTGAAAAATATCTCCAGGTACTCGGCAGTATAACGTACTATTTTTTCTTCATCTGTAGCAAACGTACCGATAGGCTGAAGGTATATATGCTTTTGTTCGGCATTAGGCGAAACCGGTGCTGACTTCCGATACT
>CAMLLI010000793.1 GCA_946480685.1 uncultured Flammeovirgaceae bacterium
AGGAGCAGACACCACCTGCTATAGAGAAATGGTCGCTGCAGAAGTGTATAGATTATGCACTGGCTAACAACTTAACGGTACAACGTACTGCCTATGATGTAGAGAGCAGCGAAGTGGATTTACGACAGGCAAGGTTTTCACGTTTGCCAAGTGTTAATGGTAGCGCTTCGTATGGCTATAGCTGGGGCCGTGGTCTCGACCCGGTAAGTAACGAGTTCGTTTCGCAGGAGATCAAATCGTCTAACCTTTCAGCGAATGCTTCATTACCATTATTTAATGGATTCCGCATTCATAACTCCATCAGACAAAGTCAGCAATTTACAGCAGCCATGGAACAAGATCTTGCGAAAGCAAAGAACGATCTTATTCTGAATGTTGCCAGTCTGTTCATCAACGTTGTATTCAATAAAGAGCTTGTTGAAAATGCCAAGTATCAGTTGGCCTCCAGTCAGCAACAACTCGACCGTACCCGCAGACAAGTAGCAGCAGGTGCATTGCCTAAATCAGAACAACTTAACCTGGAAGCACAAGCGGCAGGTAATGAAGTAACGTTGGTGCAGCAGGAAAATGCATTGGCCTTATCCATTCTTCAACTGAAGCAGGCATTGCAGATTCCGGCATCGCAGGGAATTGATGTTGAGATACCCGATCTCAATCCGGAAGATCTTGTTGTTGATCAGACGCGTGATGAGATATATGATATAGCAAGACAAACCATGCCGGAGATCAAGAGTGCTGAATTCAGAATTCAAAGTTCATACTATGCTATCAAAGCGTCACGTGGCAACTTGTATCCGAGACTAAGTCTCGTAGCCGGATTGAACACAAACTATTCAAGTACGCAGGAGCGTCAGTTCATTCGGGATGGAAGTTTTTCCTTCTCACAAGATCCAATAGCCTACCTGAACGGCGATCTTAACTCACCGGTATATCCGCTAACTCCCAATGGAACTTTTAGCAATAGCTATGGATTCAACGATCAGATAAAGGACAATATTTACCGCACACTCGGGCTGCAGTTAATTATACCTATATTCAATAACTACAGTGCAAGAGCCACCATGCAACGCACTGTAATCCAAAGCGAGCAGGCAAAGATCGATGCTAAACTCACAGCACAGACCCTCCGCCAAAATGTAGAGACTGCGTATAACGATGCCGTTGCGGCATCCAAAACCTATAACTCGTCTTTGAGACAAGTAAATGCCCGCGAAGAAGCTTTCCGTATGATGGAGCAACGTTATGGCGCAGGCTCTGCCAACTCATTTGAGTTTCAGGTATCACAGAATGATTTGTTCCGCGCCAAGACAGACCTGACGCGTGCTAAATACGATTTTATTTTCAAGAAGAAAGTTCTCGACTTTTATCAAGGTAAACCTCTGGAGTATTAATATCACCGCAATGGCAAAACAAAAACGAAAATCAAACAAACTGATTTACTGGCTTATTGGAATTGTAGCCTTTCTGTTCCTCTTCGTGCTCGTTGGGAGAGCAGCCGGCTGGATTGGCAAGCCCAAAGAAATGGAAGTTGAACTGGCAAAAGCCAAGCGTGTAACCATTGTTGAAAAGGTGAGCGCATCGGGTACGGTTCAACCGGTTACCGAAGTAAAAATAGCGCCCGAAGTATCGGGCGAAATCATTGACTTGCTCATTGAAGAAGGTGACTCCGTGAAGAAAGGTGAACGCCTGGTAAAGATTCGTCCGGATACATGGGAGAGTCAGCTGGAGCGAGCACAGGCAGGACTCAGTCAGCAACGCGCAAACCTCGAGCAGTCGAATGCAAGTCTGTCACGCTCACGTGCACAGTTCATTCGTGCCGAAGCAGAGTATAAACGCCAGGAGAAACTCTGGAAAGAAAAAGTTATATCAGAAGCTGACTGGCAACTGGCTCAGCAGAATTATGAAGTAGCGAAGAACGATGTTACTTCTGCTGAGCAATCTGTTGAAGCAGCACGCTATGTTATTCGCAGTACAGAAGCATCACTTCGCGAAGCACAGGAAAATTTCCGCAAGACCACAGTTGATGCTCCGATGACCGGTATAGTATCTAAACTCATTGTAAAGAAAGGTGAGCGCGTGGTAGGAACGGCAACCATGGCCGGTACTGAAATGCTTCGTATAGCAGATCTTAATACTATGGAAGTTCGCGTAGATGTAAATGAAAATGATATAGTACGTGTACACCTGGGCGATACAGCAATCATTGATGTAGATGCATACTCAACACAGGGTAAAGAATTCAAAGGTGTAGTTACGCTCATTGCCAACACTGCCAAAGACAAAGCATCAGCTGATGCGATCACGGAATTTGAAGTGCGCATTCTGATCCTGAGTTCTTCGTACCAGGACCTTGTTGCTGCCGGAAAAAAATATCCATTCCTTCCGGGTATGACAGCAAGTGTTGATATACTTACCAATCGCAAGAGCAATGTACTTTCGGTACCGCTGTCGGCAGTGACCACGCGTAACCCGGAAGAGAACAAAGCTCCGGCGGAAGGTCAGGGAGGTCCGCAGCAAACCAGCAACAATCAGAACAACCAGAATAAACCTGCAGCAAAACCAGAGAACAAAACGGTGGTATTTGTGAACAGTAAAGGCATCGCGAAGATGGTTGAAGTAAAAACCGGTATCAGTGACTTCGATAATATTGAAGTTTTATCCGGGATAAATGATAGCACCGAAATTATAGCAGGTCCGTTTTTAGCGGTATCCAAACGTTTGAAGGACGGTGATATGGTGCGTGCTGCTGAAAAGAAGGAGCCTGAGAAGAAAGAAAAGTAACAAAACAGAAACAGCAAACTATAAAAGCCCTGACCGCAAGTCGGGGCTTTTTGCTAATATTGCGGCCGAAATAAAAAAATATTGAACGACTTATGGTAAAACATCCGTGGCACGAAGTATCGACTGGATCAAACCCTCCTGATCATGTAAACGCATTCATCGAAATTCCGAAAGGCTCTCGTGCAAAATATGAGATTGATAAAGACAGCGGTCTTATCAAGCTTGATCGTGTTATGTATGCATCTATGTACTATCCGCTGAACTATGGTTTTATACCACAGACGCTGG
>CAMLLI010000794.1 GCA_946480685.1 uncultured Flammeovirgaceae bacterium
GATCCTCTTCTTCATTGCAATCGTTTTAAGTATTTCGAAGCCAAATTTTAAGTAATTATACGTAAATAAGTTCAAGCAGCAAGCATTTCTACGAATATTTTACGTATAATTACGTATAAATTTTAAGTACATGCGAGAGAACATGCAGAAATCACCAACCGTAACCATGGTTGGCGCTGGCCCCGGAGATCCGGACCTCATTACCATGAAAGGGATTAAAGCTTTGCGGAATGCTGATGTGATTCTTTATGATGCATTGGTCTCGCCGGAATTACTGGAGCTTGCCAGGCCAACGTGTAAACGGGTATATGTAGGGAAGCGAAAAGGTAAAAAGGAATTCTCGCAGGAAGAGATCAACCAGCTCATTGTATTTTATGGTACGCGCTATACTAATATAGTACGACTAAAAGGAGGCGACTCCTATGTATTCGGACGCGGCCACGAGGAACTCGAGTATGCCATGAGACGTGGTGTTAACGTAGAAGTTGTTCCCGGGGTATCAAGCGCACTCGCTGCCCCTGCTTCCTGTGGTATACCGCTGACCAAACGCGGTGTTAATGAAAGCTTCTGGGTTATCACCGGCATGTTATCATCCGGAGAGATGTCGAAAGATATAGCGATCGCTGCACAGTCATCTGCGACAGTAGTAATACTGATGGGAATGACGCACCTTGAAAAGATAGTACATCTGTTTGCACAGGAACGCTCCGCTTCCGAACCAGTTGCAGTAATTCAACATGCTACTACACCGATGCAAAAAACTGTTAGAGGTACCGTTGCAACCATAGCAGCATTAGCACAGGAGCAACAAGTCAGTTCACCGGCAGTCATTGTGATTGGTGCTGTGGTGAATGAGAGCTACCTGGTGGATGCGTTGAAAGTAGCTGTGAGCTGCGAGCCGTGAGCTACGAGATTTTAGAAGTAAGAAGTCAGGAGTAAGAAGGGGCTGCTGACTTCTGGGGACTGGCTGCAGGATGAGGGCGTTAGGGTATAGATATACTTTACGAAACAACAACACAACAGTCTGTGCTATTTTCTTGAAGCCAGCGGCCTTCTTTTCTCGCAGCTCGTAACTCAAAGCTCGCAGCTAATTCTTGCAGCCAGAAGCTTGTAGCCTGCAGCCACAAAAAGAGTATATTTGTATTATGTCCTTAAACGAACGCTTAGAAACTGCCTTCACTACATTTGATGCGTATAATGCGAATGATCCGCATACCGAAATTGTAGGAGGTGTATCGTATCCCAAAGAATTATTGTATGGTCAGCGCATGACGGAGTGGTTGAATAAATTTGCCCCGAATGCTGCTGAATATTTACAGTTGGCTGCGCGTTGTCAACATATAGGGCGCTGGGAAATTCCACGCAGTTCCTACCCGATGGATAAGAAAGGTTACCTGCAATGGCGTAACGCTGAAAAATTTCATCACGCTAAAATTGCCGAACACATTTTGGCAAGCTGCCGCTATGACGCCGAGACAATTGAAAAAGTAAAATTTCTGTTGCTGAAAAAAGAATTGCAGACTAATGCAGATACACAATTACTTGAAGATGTAATCTGCCTGGTGTTCGTAGAATATTACCTAGAGGATTTTGCGTCACAACATGATGATGCCAAAGTAATAGACATCCTGAAAAAGACGTTGAAAAAAATGTCTGACCGAGCTATTGCAGAGGCAGTAAAAATTCCTGTCTCTGCAAAAGTCGGTGGGTTAATTGCCCAGGCTGCGGGATGATCAGTCGACATCCCGAGATGTCTTTTCCTTTACAAGTTTTCCGTTTTTATCGAAACGATATAGTCTGGTCTTGAGCGGATCCTGAAACTCGAGCATATAGCCGTTCCCGGATTTATCTTTATATAGGTTCGCACTCTCCCATCCTTTATAGGTATCTTCAGATAATGTTTTGCGTAACGATGCCGGTATATCTTTGCTGTTTACGCGAACCATATCTTTCGTATAGGCTGCCTGCGTAGGAACATTATCCGGAGCAGGATCGCCTTGCTTGATCGGATCTCTAACCGAATCTGCACGTGGTGCCGGAGCCTGTGCATAAGCAGTTGCCACACTGAACATGGCCGCTGCGCCAAATGCTAATATGAATTTGTTCATGACAGTTTTCTTTTTAAGTCACTATAGTGCTTCATAAAACTATGCCAGGGGAAAGGGGTTTGCCGGAGATATAGGGCTTGGTGAGATGGGGAGTTCTTTACTCAGAGAGGAGTAAGGAGTAAGGAGTAAGAAGTAAGGAGTAAGAAGCAAGAAGTAAGAAGTAAAAAGGTAGGAAGTAAGAAGTAAGGAGTAAGAAGTAAGAAGCTGTGCTAAAAAAACAGAAAGGCGGTGAGTGCCACCGCCTTTAATATTCTTACTTCTTACTTCTGTCTTCTTACTTCTAAAATCAAGCTACATCGCAGATCGTTACGCCTTGTTTCAAGGATGCGATCTTGTCTTCGCGCTTCGGTATAAATTCCTGGGCTACGAAACCTTTGAAGCCTGTTTCAACAATGGCTTTCATGATGGCCGGGTAATTGAGCTCTTGTGTCTCATCAATTTCGTTACGACCGGGTACTCCTCCGGTGTGATAGTGAGATATATACTTGTTGAATTTACGGATGGTTGCGATTACGTCACCTTCCATAATTTGCATGTGGTATATATCGTAGAGTAATTTGAAATTTTCAGAACCTATTTTTTCACAGAGTGCGGCACCCCATGCGGTATGGTCGCACTGATAGTCGTGGTGATCTACTTTGCTGTTGAGGAGTTCCATCGACATGGTAACTTTATACTTCTCTGCGATAGGCATGAGGCGTTTCAATCCGATCGCACAGTTTTCAATTCCTTTTTCATCATCGAGTCCGTTACGATTACCAGAGAAGCAGATGATCTGGTTCAAACCAGCTGCAGCTACTTTCGGTATAATATCGGTATAGCTCTTTACGAGTTCATCGTGCAACGCAGGGTTGTTAAAACCTTCGGTAATTCCTTTACCTTCACCCCACGGCATAGCGGATGTCAAACCATATTTCTTTAACATAAATTTTGCGCCGGGTTAGCGGCGCATTCCCC
>CAMLLI010000795.1 GCA_946480685.1 uncultured Flammeovirgaceae bacterium
CTGGATACCTTCTTTACCCGGTTGCCATATTTGCTTCATATCGTCAACATCCCAGTCGGCACCGCCCCACAGGATCATGTTATAGATCATACTGTTCGGACCATAATTCACATCGGGTATATTTTCGGTATACTGACGGTTGTAGTTGATATTGGATTCGAACTTGATTTTGGGAGAGAGATTTACTCCGGCCGCTATATTAAAGTTGTCGGCATTGAGATCGGTATTCGGAACGAGCCCGCGCTGATAATTGTGCGAGTACGAAAAACGAAGATCGTGATTCTCCCCGGTAGTTGACACCGCCAGGTTATTGGTTGCTACAACACCGGTCTGTAAAAAACGTTGCAGGTTATCTTTACCACGCGCTGTCCAGGCCGTGGGTTTTATATTACCGGTATAGGTTGTACCATCGGCAAAAGTTGTAGTATATGATGTACCCGGAGTATATTCACCATCATACTGCGGAATTAACTGTCCTTCAAATTTAGGTCCCCAGATATCATAGTCGGAGTCATTCTTCCCTCCGCCTTTACCATTGCCAAATGCATATTTACCATGGTCGCCCGGACCATATTCACTTTGTACTTTTGGAATGGTAAGGAAACCGTTCTCCACCATAGTAGATGAATTGAACTCCACGGAGAAACCACGCTTGTCTTTTGAACCGCGTTTGGTAGTAATCTGAATAGCACCATACATACCGCGTGAACCATACAACGCAGAGGCTGCTGGTCCTTTCAATACCGTATAGCTTTCAATATCATCAGCACTGATGTTCCAGGTGTCCGACTGGATCGGTACACCGTCAACCACGAACAAAGGCTTTTTACCGCGCAGGTATAATTGCGGAGCACCAAGGATCTCTGCAGACGGAGCTACGGTAAGACCGGCAACTTTTCCCACGAGGGAGTTTACCGGGTTTGGTTCTCTTGCTTTTACAAGGTCAGAACCTTTTACATCCTGAACCGCGTAACCAACTTTAGCTTTGTCTTTTTCAATACCCAACGCTGTCACCACCACTTCCGATAGTTGCGTAGCATCCGTTGCCAACACTATATCTACTGAAGTTCTACCCGCCAACGGAGCTTCCTGTGAGATATAGCCTACAAAAGAAAATACTAGGGTTGCATCGGTAGAAGGTACATTTATACTATACCGGCCTTCCGCATCGGATATAGTTCCGATGGATGTTCCTTTCACCAGGATATTTACTCCGGGCAGCGGTGAAGAATCTTCACCGGAAGTAATGCGACCGGAAACGGCTGTCTGTGCACACGCACCTAAAGCAAAAAGCCACGCAGCCAGTATAAGCGAAGCGCGGCTCAGTGCTGTTCCTAAAGAATTTGAATTCTTCAGTAGAGATTGATTCATACGTTTTTAAGGGTTAGGGGTTGTTAATCCACAGGTGCACGGCCTATATATAGGTATATAGCCTACATCTATAGCATGCACTTAAATTCTGCATCAAAGGTGAGTATTCGGATTAAAGTAGCGTTTAGACAAACGTTACGTATGAATTAAACTTTGCAACAGGAAATGAATCTTCTATTAACGAAATCAGGATTTACAAATACGAAACCCCGAAATATACCTGTGACAACCGTTTCGGTACATAACATTGATTTAACAAATGCCAACAGCGATTTTTAGTCGGTTCAAACAACGATGGTATATTTTATATGTTTACAATCAGTAAACATCCCCCGGTATGATCGACAATGAAGTTGTATCGCGCATCGCGCAAAAAATAAGAGCTACACGACTCGAAAAGAATCTCACTATACAACAACTCGCAACACGCTCCAACGTAAGTAAAGGACTATTGTCCAAAGTAGAGAACTCGCGCACCGTTCCATCACTTCCGGTATTTGTCAGCATCATTCAATCGCTTGACATTTCCTTAAAAGAGTTCTTTCAGGATATGGTATTAAGTAATGGCAAAGATTACCTGCTGGTAAAGAAAGACGCCTATACGCCGATGGAACGAGAAGGGCGCACCGGCTTCAACTATCAATTTATACTTTCGCAAAACGTTACGAACTGCACGATGGAATCCGTGCTGCTGACACTCGAACCAGGTGCCACCGGCAAACCCACCACCACCGATGGCTATGAGTTCAAATATATCATCAGCGGCAGCTGCGAGTATCACATCAACAATGAAGTAATTACACTCGAAGAAGGCGACTCTATATACTTCGATGCCACCGTCCCTCACCTCCCCGTAAATCGTTCGAAGAAGAAGGTAGTGATGCTCGTGCTATATTTCATCTCTTCGAAACTGTAAATTGGAAAATTGCAATATTGAAAGATTGAAAGATTATCAAAGACACTCCAATTTTTCAATTTTCCAATCTTCTAATTTTTCAATTCCCCTAATCTTCCAATCTTAAAATTTTATAATTTTTCAATCACTTCCTCTGCGAGACCAAAGCTTAACGACATGCCTGCGCCTCCGAGGCCATTGATGATGGTTACGTTGGGTTCGGGATCTATTACCAGGCTAATGTTGCCTTGCAGCTTGGGATATATGCCATGCCAGCGTTCGGTAATTCTATAATTACCAAGGTTGGTAAAGGAGTTGAGGTAGTTGATGATGACATCATTGACGTGTTCGGAGTCGAAAGGTTCAACGGTTTTACTGTAGTGGTGCGAGTCGCCAATGATGAGTTCTCCGGCTTCGCTCTGTGCCAGTAATACATGTATACCATGTTTCTTGAAATCTTCGGACTGCTGGTCGTAACGGGCATCGAGTTTTTTCAAAGACGGGCATTTTCCAAACGCAGCGTAGTGTCTCAACGTAAGGCCTGCACACAACGTAGGGCCTATGCTCACCGGTTTATCCATAACGGCTTTCATCATTTGCAGTTTGCATTTGGACAGCGGATGCTGATCGTATACTGCGGGATATAGTGTCTCAAAATCAGTGCCACTGCAGATCAGTACTTTTTCAGCACGCCAGCTTTCACGTGCCGTCCTTACATGTGGCACATCGATCTCTGTTACTACATGTCCAAAGCGGAGTATCAATCCGAATTTTTCCTGCAGCCACAGTGGTATTCTTC
>CAMLLI010000796.1 GCA_946480685.1 uncultured Flammeovirgaceae bacterium
GGAGCGTTTGGTAGCCGAAACAATCTGCTTGGACAAAAGTTCTTTCCGTGCCTTCGAATAGGTTGCCATGGTTTTGGCATTGGATATTAAATCAGATATAGCGCGTGCACGATCGATAGCCCGGTTGAGACGCTGCGATGTAGTAAGCAATAACGATCCTGAAGCCAGTATCAGCACGGCTGGTGTGATCATGGCAGAAAGTACAGTGAGAACGGCAGATAGTTCGCGCATGATAGCAGGCTTAATTACTATGGGAATTTAACCAATATTTCCAATAGCGGATATACCCTATAATAACTATGCCTGCCAAGCTGAAAGTTCCGCTGACGTTTAATACAGTTCGTCTGCCGACACTTCGCGTTTCAATGTATAATTCCAGAAACCTATATTACCATTTGTGCCATCGCCTTTTGTGTTTTCAACCCACTCGCTATAGTTATCTTCTACATAGGTTGGCCAGCCATCAAGTATCTCTATACTTGTATCCACAAATCCGTTAAACGAAACAACGTGCCACGACCAGGTGCGGTTCTTCAGCAAATCCCTATTGAGACTATAATTTTCTTTCGGATTGTTTGATATTTCCGCGAGTACAATCTTCTTCTCGTTATTGGCAATAATGGCACGTGCCGCTGCTATATCTTCGGCATCTTTCAACGGCAATATATAGGAGTCGCCATGTTCAACATCGGTTTCTGTTACCAGGAAATACACCAGTGCGGGATCAGCCATCGGCTTTTCATCGTCATCATTACTACAGGAGCATAGTGCAGCCACCATGATTCCCAGGAGAGTTATCATTCTCATAAATCTAAAACGTTTGTCTTTTTCATTTAGACCCTTCATCAACAAACATGGTTGGAACAGGACGCATATTTTCTGCTCGTCTATGAAGTTACCCGTGGTTATACTTTCTTTGCAGCAATGAACAAGTTCTCTGCAAGCCAGGTCGCCACCGGCTTAGTTTTCTCCATGCTGTGGGCCTCTGCATCCGTAGCCGGTAAATTTGGTTTATACTCTGCCGAACCACTGATATTATTTACTACACGATTTTTCCTGGCAGGCTTTATCCTGTTAGCCTTCACCTATGGTATACAGAGAAGCCGATTACCGGAAGGAAAAGAATGGCTGCAGCTTTCCATCTTCGGAGCATTTAATACCACGCTATATTTAGGACTGTTTGTTGTCGCCTTGCAATATATCATGCCGGGTATAACATCGCTGGCAATAGCGTTAAATCCGTTACTCATCAGCATTATGTCAGCCGTGTGGATGAAACGCAAAGTAAAAATGCAGGAATGGCTCAGTATACTTATAGGAATTACAGGTGTTGCCGTTGCTGTATACCCGCTGTTGCAAACAAGCTACGCCACAACAGAAGGCATGGTGTTGTTGTCACTCAGCATGATCACGTATTCGTTCGGTTCGGTATACTATGCTTCGGTGCCGTGGAAGTTGCCTCGCACTACGATTAACGCCTGGCAGGTATTTATCGGGGGATTGTTTCTTGCTCCTTTTGCCTGGATAATGAACACCGGCACCAGTACTTTTGATCTTCGATTCTGGCTTTCACTTGCGTGGCTTATTCTGCCTGTATCTATACTCGCGGTGCAGCTTTGGCTTCGGTTGTTAAAATCGGATGCTGTGCAGGCATCACTATGGCTATACCTTTGTCCTATATTCGGGTTTCTGTATTCAACGTTGTTGATGGATGAACCGTTCACGATCTATACCTTTGCCGGTACGGTTATGGTAATGATTGCGCTTTATATAGGACAGCGTAAGAAAGAGGTTGGTCAGAAATAACGTTCAACCGTAATACCGTACGTTATCAGCAGGTTCTCTCTCCCGGTAGCGCTTAACTTGTTATAGGT
This sequence comes from uncultured Flammeovirgaceae bacterium, assembly GCA_946480685.1. Next base: position 1,875 of record CAMLLI010000796.1, read on the forward strand.
AACAGCTGACGTAAGGCTCAACCATTTCTTAAGCTTTACGGAGAGACTTGTATTCCATTTAATAATATAGTCTTTACGATCAGACAGTGCGTGTTGTAAAAAATCGGAGCCCTCTATTACTACAATCTCGCGAATGACAAACCGGAACTTCAGGCGAAAAGAATTTCTGAAAATCTCGTATTCATTACTACCGGTTTCAGGATCATCGTACAAATCACCTTTTTCATATAATATACCATCGCTTAAAATTACCAGTGCGTTTTTCCTGTTCACCACGTTATACCCGACACCGGCACCCGTCTGTAGCCGGTGATCAATTTTAAGAGACACACTCTTCTCATAGCTGCCCAATCCCCAATAATAAAAATTATAAAGAGTTTTATAGAGATTAAAATCGAGTCCGGAGAAAAAATCATTGTTGGTAAGATTTCCCAATTGCTTCCCATACATCCAGCTGTTGGTTGTGTTGAGGGAGATTGATTTTTTACTGATGCTATACCGGAAGTTATTATTCAACAGATAAGATGTACCATCGTTGGTCTTGTTGATATTTCCTGTGGATGCAAAATTTATATAGTAGTTTACGGTATCGTTAAATTGTCCAAAGCTGTCAACTGTACTCAGCATCGACACCCAAAAAATTACAATACCATAAACACGCAACCCTGCCATTGCAACAACAGATAAAAAAAAGTGCCCGCGCTATGGCTGCCGAACAAACTGCGTAAACGTTACTACTTTTCCATATTCATCAAAACCATATTTACGCACGATGCTGTCCGCAGGAAGATAAAGCATATATAGCTTTGTATTGGTATTGAAATATATACCGGCATCCTGCCAGCCCCGATATAGATCATCGCGCTGCAAGGTCTTTTTTAGTTTACGCGGCACCTGTTTGTCTTCCAGTCGCACACTATCGCGTAACGGCTCTGTATCTTTCGGCAACTCCGAATTATAAAAACTCTCCGGGTTGGTAAAGTTACGTTCATCATGCCGCACCGTATCCTGCTGCGCGCAAACCGGAAGAGCAAATCCCAGGGCGAGTGTATATGTGATGATGAATGTTCGCATGGAAGGAGGAGTTAAGAAAGTATGCCAGGGGCGAGTGTTTACGTGTGTAAGTATGTACGTGTTGATGTGTTTGGTGACGTGCCGTTTAATTTAAAGCTAACGATGTCGCTCCAAAA
>CAMLLI010000797.1 GCA_946480685.1 uncultured Flammeovirgaceae bacterium
TGCCATAGCTTGTAAGCGGGTTGGCCTGATCTTGCTCCGTTATAGGTTTACCCGTTCCGGATGGCCCCATGGATGCGAGACTGCTGATAAAGACAAATTTCTTTAATCCTATAGCAGACTCTTGTGCCGCCTGGGCCAGGTTACGGGTATACTCTGCGTTTACCTTTACATATTCCGCATAATCGGCTGCTTTTATAGCACCTGCTGCGTGAATAATGTAGTTGTATTTATTTTCCTGCAGGTTTGCTTCCAATGCATTCCTGTTTGAAAAATTGAGCGTGGTATAGTGTATCGGCAGATGCTTCAGATGTTCCACCTGGCTTGATGGACGCACCGCTGCATATACGTCAAGACCTTTTTGAAGAGCCGCTTCGATGAGGTGAAACCCTACAAAGCCGCTGGCTCCTGTTATCAACACACGCTCTTTCATATAGCCTTCTCAAAAATCCTGTATCGCTTGTGCGGTATACCGTTAATTTGCTGAATGGCTTTATTCATCAGTTCGTTATTCTCAAGTACCCACGATGCTTCTGCATGCTCGTACTTTTTCTTCCGATATGCATTAATGATAGAAGCATAAAAACACGCTTCTATACCTGCCTTTCTATACTCTTCTACTACACCGAGTGTAATGATGCGTATGCCGTTTACTTTTTTCAGTCCGAAAAGCAGTTTGAATAAACCGAATGGCAACAATCTGCCACGCTTCACCTTGATCAGCGCCTGGTTGATGTCGGGCAACGCCAGCGCAAAGCCTATATGTTTACCATCCTTCTCTGCTACCAGGCAAAAATCTGTATCGAGCACGAGGTTCAGATCTTTGGCCATATAGTTGAACTCCTTCTCCGTCATCGGAACAAAACCGAGGTTCTTGTCCCATGCAGAATTATATACCTCACGAATCTTGTCAACCTCTTCCTGAAACTTCTTCTTGTTCACGGAGCGAATTGTGATGCCTCTGTTCTTCAATCGTTCCGTGAGTACACTCTGAAGTTTAACAGCCTTGTCGTTGTAGCCGTCTTTACCGAAGTAATATGCCAGCAGATCAATACGCTTTTTGAAATCGAGTTGTTCGAGTAAAGCGTTATAGTATTCTTTGTTATGCGGCATCATAACAAAAGGAGGAGTATCAAAACCTGAAACGAGCATGCCGCACGTTTCATTGGTTGAAAAGTTTACCGGGCCGATGAGGCTTGTAGCACCTTTGGCGCGTAGCCACTCCGTTGCTTTATCCAGTAACATGGAAGCAATTTCGCCATCGTTGATGCAATCAAAGAAGCCAAAAAAGCCGTCTGTAACCTGGTTGAATTTGTTGTGATTATTGTTCAGAATAGCAGCGATTCTTCCTACAACTTTATCGTTGTTATAGGCGAGGAAAAGCTGTATTTCAGAATGTTCATGAAAGGGATGTTTACCGGGCGTAAGCAAATCGCGCTGTGCGATGAATAATTCCGGAACGTAGCAGGGGTCATCCGCATAAAGGTCATGCTGAAAATCAATAAAAGCCTTTATGTCTTTTTTGCTGCTGGCAGGAAGAACACGTTTCATTTAATGGGCTCTTTTATATTGGCGATACCCACACGCTTGAAGACTTTCGAGATTTTTTCGATTGCCTCTTCAATCTGGCCAAAGGTGTGCGTTGCCATGAGCGAAAAGCGAAGTAGTGATGAATCCGGTGGTACAGCAGGAGATACTACAGGGTTTACAAATACCCCCTCTTGCTGCAGCATACTGGTCACCATGAACGTTTTATTGTTATCCCGTACGTAGATCGGGATGATCGGACTCTCGGTAGCGCCTATATCCAGGCCTTCTTCACGAAGCAGGTGCATGGCGTAATGTGTATTCTTCCACAGGTTATCCATGTGCTCCGGCTCTGTTTCAATAAGATCCAAAGCAGCAAGCACACTAGCTGCGGATGATGGCGTCATGCTGGCACTGAATATCAGTGAGCGTGCGTGGTGTTTCAGGAATTCAATAGTATCGGCATCAGCAGCCACGAAGCCACCAAGTGACGCCAGTGATTTACTGAAAGTACCCGTGATGATATCAACTTTTTCAGTGAGGTCGAAGTGAGAAGCAGTACCGGCACCTTTCTGTCCGATAACCCCCAGGCTATGCGCATCGTCTACTACGATGGTTGCACCAAACTGGTCTGCTATGGTAATGAGTTCAGGAAGTTTCGCTATATCTCCTTCCATGCTGAATATACCATCCACTACAATCAGCTTGATGGATTCTTCAGGCAATACACTCAACTTCTTTTGCAGATCCTGCATATCGTTGTGAGCATATTTGATAACACGCGAGAAAGAAAGGCGTGTACCATCATAGATGGAAGCGTGATCGTATTCGTCCAGTATCAAATAATCGTTACGGCCGGTGAGCGATGCCATTACTCCCAGGTTAACCTGGAAGCCTGTGCTGAAGATCAATGCATCTTCTTTACCGGTAAAGGCCGCAATTCTTTTTTCAAGTTCAATGTGTATATCGAGTGTGCCGTTCAAAAATCGGGAGCCTGCGCAGCCCGTTCCATATTTACTGATTGCCTTTTGAGCAGCTTCTTTGATATAAGGATGGTTCGTAAGCCCCAGGTATGAGTTCGAGCCAAACATCAATACCCGTTTTCCTTCGATGATAACTTCCGTGCTCTGCGCAGATTCAATCGGTCTGAAATAGGGGTATATGCCTTTTAACCGTGCCTCTTTTGCAATGGTATAGTTGGCTACTTTTTTTTGTAATGGTTTACTCATGAGCTTGACGAAAGTTATACGAACCTGTTACGAACGATTTTCCGTTGATAGTCGTACGCAGCTATTTTTTATTGTATAATATTTTTCGAACGATTTCGTTTTGGGGTCTAAAATTACTAGAAGTTCCTTTATGTTGTTTTAATGCAAGGATAAAAATTTTTTAACATATTTTTTAATGTCTATGCAAACGTCTTACAAGCTCCATAAGTTCCATTTCGGTCGATAAAAAGGCTCAAATAAACCTTCTGAAGTCGTTTTTCAATTTCTTTTACGGTGCTGCACGCTCAATTTCGAAGCATTAATCATCT
>CAMLLI010000798.1 GCA_946480685.1 uncultured Flammeovirgaceae bacterium
TAAAGGTCTTGTCGTGTAGTTGAATCATACGGGCTTACTTATTGGTAAGTTATTGACTTCTGTATACGAATGCTTCACTTTTACCAAAAAACAAAACTATGAAAATATTATATGCACTCGTATGGAGTATAGTAAGTTGCACCGCGTTCGCACAGCCATCAACCACCACCATGAATAAAGATCAATCATATTCTACTGAAATTATCCGCTATAAAATCAGTACAGAACAGCAGGCGGACTTTGAGGCAGCATATACCAAAGCTGGCGAATTTCTGAAAGCTTCACCATATTGTCTCAGTTATGATATAGTGCATGGCGTGGAAGAACCCCAGCACTATATTATCCGTATTCACTGGACATCGGTTGATGACCACTTGCAAAAGTTCAGAAGCAGTGCCGAATTCAAATCATTCTTTGCATTGGTACGACCGTTCTATACAAATATTGAAGAGATGAAACATTATACAAACACCGGTATAGCATGGAAGAGAAACTGAACAAACCTGTTCCTACACTTTTTGACTGGGCAGGAGGACAGCCTGCTTTCGAAAAACTGTTTACTGCATTTTATAAGCGCGTGGCAGATGATGCTATACTGTCGCCTGTGTTTCGCCACATGTCGGCAGAACATGCTGATCACGTAGCAAAATTTGTAAGCGAGGTTTTTGGCGGACCTAGACTATACAGCGATATCAACGGTAGTCATGCTACCATGGTAGCCCACCACATAGGCAAGCATCTTACCGATACACAACGGAAGCGCTGGATCGCATTGTTACTGGAAACTGCCGATGATGTCGGGCTGCCTGATGATCCGGAGTTTCGTTCAGCACTTGTCGGTTATCTCGAATGGGGAAGTCGCATAGCTGTTATCAACTCCAATGCCGCTGAGAACCCGATTCAGCCGGATGCACCTATGCCCGAATGGGGTTGGGGAGAAGTGAAAGGACCGTATCAGCCGTAGGCAACAAATATACTATATCAGGACTTTTGCAGCGTGCCGAAAAGTCGGTCCCAGAGCGTAGTATAAAATCCGAAATTGTGATGCACATCTTGGTGGTGCTGGTGATGAAACGTAGAAGTGCCAAGGTACTTGAGCAGCGCATTGCTTCGTAATTTATCCGGCAACGGTTCAATGCCTAAATGCCCCAGCATGCCGAAGATCACATTCACCGTAAGGTAAAGTATAATAGCATATACATTAAACGTATATACCAGTAACAGGATTAACCACAGGCTGCCAAAGCAAATTGTCTCTACCGGGTGTAATACAAAGAGATCAATAGGTTTAGGATCGATCGCTTCATGGTGCAGCCCGTGCATTGCCTTGTATAAAAATGTTTTATGGATGATGTAGTGGAATATGTACATCAGCAGGTCCATCGCCAGAAAGAGAATGATGAAGTCAACGATAATAAACCATGAAGCTTTCATGTCCATTATAATATAGCCATGTTTCCAGAGCAGGAAGCCGACATAGGTGACAAGTGTATTGAGCAGGTTGGTTACAGCACAGATAAACCACTCGCGCGAAGTATACCGGTATGCTGTAACTGGTGAGGGCGAGAATCCTTTTTGAAGTACGCGCCCGATCAGCAAAACCGCTATGGTGATGAGTATATTTTCAGTCAGAAAAATCAGCCACAATGCATACTCCGGTAGTTGCAGTAACCGATCGAGTAAAGCCTGTATGCTGATTGTTTCCATTACGTTTGCAGAGACTTACTTCTTAAATTTATGAACCAGTAAATCCTGATCCTGCAGAATCTGCTTTTCAAACAGTTCCGTTTTTCGCGCGAGTGAATCCTGCAGCAATTGTTTTACCGCAGGCTCTTTAATAAAGCTATACGTAATGCTGTTTTGTATAAACTGTTTTATCTCTGCATACGAAATCTGCGGATAGCGCTTCGCAAGTAAAACATACTGATGTACAAGGTTGCTCCGCAGTATTCCGGCATCATCAGTCGAGATCACAATCGGTACGTGATACTTCCGGTATAACGCGATGGGATGGCTGTCATTTTTTACCTGCAGAATAAACTCATTACTATACAGGTTAATTTCAATGGCGATCTTCTTCTCTTCCATGTGGCGCAGCAGACCGGCATTGTCGCTTTCGTACGCCATGTCTACACCATGACCAATGCGGTCAGCTCCCGCTATATATACAGCATCCTGGATGTGAAAGGTAAGATCTTCCGGTTTTACAAGTCCTAAGGTGAGCTCTCCGGCATGCATCGAGTATTTTACCGTATTATATAGCTGACTACAATAGCGAAACATATACATGTGCAGTTTGTAGTCGCGCATGGATACATCGCCATGCTCGGGTGAAAGAATATTCACACCGGTTACAAGTGTGTTGGTGTGAGCAGCCTCAAACGCCGTGAGCAGATCACGGAAAAATTTAACCGGTTCATTTCTGCGGTTCACATACGTCTGGTAGCGTATAGTCACTGCGTTGTTATCGGGTACATACTGGTTGTGCGTGGCAAGCAGTTTTTCGTTGAATGCTTTTACATCATCCGAGAGATGGATGTTTTTGAACGCGGCTGTTAACGAATCCAGGACCGCGTGGAGGCGAATGGTATCGGCATAATCCTTTAGTTGTAGCGCTGCATTATAGCGGTCTTCATTGTTCACCATTCTATCCGAAGGTACACTTCGTAGCATCAGCTCGAGGTACTGTACATTCTCCCGGGCTGCCCGGTGCTGTAATTCCTGCAAGCCAATGCCGGTCTCTTTCCATCCGCCTGACGGTAACTTTCCAAAGGTATCGAAGAAGTGTTTGTGCGATGGTATGCCGAGGTCAACGTAATCTTTAACCGACCAACTTTGCAGTATACGTTGCTTGATGTCCCCGAGCTTGTTGGCAGTTGAAAGTGCTTCCGCTGATTTATATCTTCTGTAATCTCCTTTTTTATTAACCTTTTTAATACTGTCATATTCAAAGGCAAGTGTTACGGTATCGAACCACGGCTTTTTACGAAGCAGGTAATTCCAGTATGTTTCGGTATATACTGAACCGGAAAAGTGATTGTGCAGGTCACCGCC
>CAMLLI010000799.1 GCA_946480685.1 uncultured Flammeovirgaceae bacterium
TAGACCGATCGGTCTAAAATAATAAGACACATAACCTAGACAATTCAAAAACACAATACGAAATGAAAACCCTTAAAGACAATCACGCAACAATCAGCACAGTGCTTGCATTTGCACTCATCCCGCTCTCCGGATTCGCCACCGATATATACCTTCCCTCCTTCCCGGCTATGGCAACATTGTTCGGCACCAGTCAGGCCGATATACAGTTATCCCTTATTGTCTTTGTAGTGAGCAATGGTATAAGTCAGCTTTTTGTAGGGAGTCTCCTGGATACATTTGGCCGCTATCGTTTAAGCATTCTGTCACTCATTATCTTCGCGTTATCAAGTTTCGTCATTGCCATCACACACAGCTTGCCCGTGTTGCTGAGCATGAGAGTTATACAAGGTATAGCTATAGCATTGATTGTTGTCAGTAAACGTGCTTTCTTTATCGACCTATATTCGGGCAGCCGGTTGAAACATTATACCAGTCTGTTTTCCATTATGTGGGCAACAGCTCCCATCATCGCTCCCTTTCTCGGCGGCTTTCTGCAGCATTACTTAGGATCGCAATCCAACTTCTATTTCCTCGGCTTCGCTACGGTCGCTATACTTATACTTGAATTGATCTATAGCGGAGAAACTCTAAAGTCACCACAAGCCTTCAAAGCAAACAGACTTCTAAACGTCTATGCATCTAAACTAAAAACGTTTGACTTCAGTATAAGCCTCCTCATTTTAGGCTCGGCTTTTTCTATGGTAATTGTATTCAATATGGCAAGTCCGTTTATCATCCAGCATATCTTCCATGCATCGGCTGTTACCATCGGGTATTGTTCTCTTTTATCCGGTGTAGCAATTCTTGCCGGTGGTTTGATCAGTAAGTCGCAGATCAATCGGCCACTGGTCACCAAAATGCGTGTAGTCGCCCCGTTGCTCATCGCCTTCTCAATTCTGATGATTATCACAATGACATACTTCCCCTCGCTGACTGCTTTCATGGTCATTGTCATCCTGATTCACATGGCCAGTGGCTTCACCTTTAATACTTTCTATACCTACGCGCTGGGACGCTTCTCCGCCAATGCCGGAATTGTAAGTGGCATTACCGGAGGCGGAACGTATATCGTCACCTCCATACTCAGCTTTTCTGTAGTTACTTTACTGCACGTACAGAATCTTCTTATGCTGGGCGCGGCTTATTTAACATTAGCCGTGTTGATCAGTATAGCGTTTATCATCTTCACGTTTGCGCAGAAGCGTATCATCACCACAGAAGCACAACCTGCCGCCGCTGTATAGGTTCATAATATCAAGGTTGCCTCAAATGAGGCAACCTGTTGTACTCAACCGACTGCCTCAATTCACTTCCCAAGCTTCATGAAAAACTTTATGCGCAGTTTCATGAATTCCTCCTTTTTATATAGTATTATGAATCGATGAATTACCTGCATAACAGGCATTACCACAAACGCAGTATAGCATGACAGACGTAATACGATTTCATATACTGGCTCATATTTTAATTTCGTTTACGGGGGCGTTGTTGCTGCTGGCGATCTGGTACAATATCAGCGACCGGTTCAAACAAATTTTGCAGGAAGACAACTCTCCCAAGCGCGTTGATAAAGGCCTGCTGTATTTAAGCCTGGCGATATTTGTGTGGGTGGCTGCCGGTTGCTGGGCATATATAGGCAACGCATTCCATTTTTCACAAACACTATATTTCAAAACCGCGAATAACTTATTCTCCATTATAAACGATCTCTTCCTTTTTCTCGCATTACGTTATGCAGACCATGCTCCGCAGTTTATTCACAAGCATAAAAAGAACAGCGTTCGAATCATTGCACTCATTTTTATCCTGGCGCTCCTTACTTGTGTCATACCCTTACTTACAGGTGAACACAACGATATATATAGCGTGCGAATAAGCGCTCTTCCTGATCTGTTCTTATCCGGCTTCTTAACGTTCCTCCTGATTGTTACTTTTTACAAAACATTTGCAACCCGCGGACTAAAGATCGTGGCTGTTATTTCCGTCATTGCCATTGTCTTTATTTTCGTTTCCATCCTTCCCGATGCCTTCCCGGATTTGTATGACGACTTCACAAAAGACCTGATAAAAATTACGGCTAAAACTTCCTTCATTGCTATCACACTGGTGTTGGCAACAAGCTGGGTTATTCAACTGGCCAATACCCCCAAACCAAATGAAATGATGATCAGTTTTATGGATTGGTCGCTCATAAAAATTACCATCCCTTCAAAGGAGATAGTTGGTGCAACCCTTGAGTTTGGTTCCAAGACTACACAATATATCAACCTGCTGAAGTTTGCCATCCGCAGAAAATATGGGAACGAGACAGCACAAAGTATACTGATAGGCCTCGGTGGTGAGATTAACAACCAAACCTACCTCAGCCGGATTATCGACAACATGAATGAAATACTGAAGCTGGAAGACGATCAGAAGCTGGACCGAAAAGATCTTTTCACATTCATCGGTCAGGGAAAATATAGGTTGCGAATCATTCCCAAGAATATCAAGATTGATGAAACCCTCCTCCGGGAATTTGTGAATTCTCCTGGCAATCAAGAGTATAAGTCTATTGTAATTTAATGTAACTGCAGTTACACATCGTTTCTTTCCATTACTTTTTGCTATTCTTTACAACAGCGCTGGACTCCGGCACGCACTGCCAGATACATTTGGGACAGACACAAACGTCCGACAAACTATGGCAAACCTCTGGCTAAAGAAAAGTATCCATCAACTTGTGCAAGAAGCGTCCGGTGATGAAAAAGGTCTCAAGCGCACCATCGGCACCATGGGACTTATTGCGCTTGGTATCGGTGCCATTATAGGAGCCGGTTTATTTACGAGCACGGCAGAAGCTATCGCGAATCATACCGGTCCTGCGGTAACCATCAGTTTTGTCATTGCAGGTATTGGGTGTGCATTGGCAGGACTATGCTATGCCGAGTTTGCTTCCATGATCCCGATCGCTGGCAGTGCCTATACCTATGCATACGCAACGATGGGTGAATTCATTGCCTGGATCATCGG
>CAMLLI010000800.1 GCA_946480685.1 uncultured Flammeovirgaceae bacterium
AGCATATCATAATAGGTTATAACATATACTATATATCAGATAAGGCACAAAAAAAAGCCAGAGATTCTTCCCTGGCTTAGCATGCGTTTTTCCCGCAGAGGACGCTGATGGACGCAGAATAAGTATCTGCGAAATCTGCGTGTTCTGCGGGCAACAATTATAAAAATTCCATTAGGCGTTTGGTCATGGCATCGCTTTCTGCAATGGAGATTGGTTTTACGAGGTAATCGACCGCTCCGAAATTCATACACTTCCTTTTTTCGTGTTCGTTGTCGGAGGTCGAGTATATAACTACCGGAATCTTGGTATACCGGTTATTCTGTTTAAGTTCAAACAAGGTTTGTGTTCCGTTAAGAATGGGCATGTTCAGATCGAGCACAATCAGTTTAGGCAGTTGTGTATCCTGTGCAAGTCCGTCAAGATAATCGATTACCTTCTTTCCGTTTTTTACAAAGTGTATCCGACCATCATAACCACAATCTGCCAAACATTCTTCCAGAATCAACTGGTCATCAAGATCGTCTTCAGCCACCAATAGACTACATATTTGCTCCATATATTTATGCTATAACTTTCTGGTTTGCCGGTAATCGTAGTTCAAATAAAGAATATTCATTTTGTTTGGAACTGGCTGAGATTTTACCTCCATGCAGCTCCGCTATTTTTTTACAGATTGAAAGACCGATGCCTGTGCCGGGATATTCATCGCGGCTGTGCAGGCGCTCGAAGAGTCCAAAGATCTTTTCACTATACTGCTGATCGAATCCTATACCATTGTCTCTTACCCGAATCGATACTTCATCACCGTCATCTTCAGCAGATATGTCAACAACGGGTGTAACTTCGGGACGGGTATATTTCAGTGAGTTGGAGATAAGGTTTACCAACAGCTGCCGCAGTCGTAATGGGTTGCCCACCACCACCGGAAGTGCAGACACATTAATCACAGCATCCTTCTCGCGAATGATCAGCTCAAGATCTTTGAGTATATCATTTACGGTAGCATTCAAATCGACATCTTCCGTTGCCAGCTTTTGCTGATGCAGCTGTGAGTATGACAGCAAATCCTGGATCAGCTCGCGCATACGCGAAGCCGCATGGGTCATGTTATTGAGTATCGCTACACCGCGTGCGTCTATGGCATCGCTATACTTCTTCTTCAGCACATCGGTATAATAAAATAATTTTCGCAGCGGTTCCTGCAGGTCGTGTGACGCCAGGTGTGCAAACTGCTCCAGCTCGTAGTTGCTCCGGTTAAGTTCTACTACTTTTCGCTCCAGCTCGCCCTGGTATTCGTACAACTGCTGCTGGGTAGCTTTCAGTTCTTTGTTATTCTTCAGCGTTTGTTCGATCGTCTTCTGCGCATGTATATCTACGAGAAAACCGATCCACCCGGTAATGATTTCCTTTTCATTTTTTAAAGGCGTTATGGAAAGTATATGCCATATATACTCTCCTGTTTTTTTTTCGCGAATCCTATATTGGCCCGACAGTGGTGTTTGTGTAGCCAGCATACTTTGCAGGTCTTTGGAAAATGACGAAAAATCTTCGCTATGAATAAAGTTCTGCCATGCGTTTGACTGCAATTCACGCGGTATAGCACCCAAAAAATTCTGCAGCCACTGATTGGCGAAACCTATCTGCCCATGTTTACTTACAGAGAGCATCATCAGCGGCAGCGTGTCTGAAAGTATCTTATACTCATTTTCAGTTTCACGAATCTTGTCAGCCATGTCTTGAAGCTGCTGATTCTTTCTTCTCAGCTCATCATAGGCCGAAAGCGGTGGTTCCTTATCAAAGTATTCTTTGATTGAATTAATCTTGGCTTCGGTAAGTAAACCGCCATAGTTTATCGGGTGTCGTAATACTACGAGGATTTCCTTTTGTTTACGCAGTACCTGTACATCGCCAACCAGTCTTCGTGCATATATAACTGCGTCATCATTTTTTATCAGAAAATCACTTTCATCCGCTACTTCGGTTCTGAAGAACTTTCGGCCTCCTATACTTTCAATGAAAAAAGTAGCGGCAGCATCTGTACCATAGTCAATAGCACACCGCGATATTTCCGACACAGCCGTAGCAATTGATGTTTGCATCACCAGCGAGCAGCCGGAAAGTTCCACCAGCTTCATTGCCCGCTTATGAGCAAGGATCACATCCATTTCATTGTCAAGCTTAACCGAAACTATCTGCTTCATTTGTCTGATATTACTTTGCCTATGAAAACTGACGAATCATCTGTCCGCCGGTTGAAATCTTTATAGAGTGCTGCCGCGAGCAGCGTACTATCGTATTTCAGGATAGAAGGATATTTACCTACATCCCAACGCGTGCGTAAACCATCGGAACACATGATTAGCTGTTGATTTTTCTCAGCGGGAATGGTCGTGTCGTTCATCGTGCCGGGTATATTTAGTCCGATAATTCCATTGTATGCCATATAGTGCTTGAACAGTATGCCACCATACACCCGCGTAAAAATATTACCGACACCACAGATTTTCCATTCTTTGGCACGAAGGTTCAGAACAGCGACTGATGCAACGAGGCCACGCGTCTTGCGCACGTGTGCATGCATTTGCCGAATGATCTCTGCCGGTTCATTCGCCTGCGTGGTGATCATCACTTCAACCGCTTTCATCACCGCTTCGTGCGCATGCTCGCCATGTCCTAAACCATCGCCCAGAAAAACTTTTATATAGTCTTTACCGCGTTTCACATAGTATCCATCACCACAAACATTTTCTGCAGGTTTGGGAACACATACTGCCGTTACTTCAAGGTCAGTTCGTTTCTTCTCGCGGGCTTTCGCTGATTTTATAACGGTATGGGTAAGCGTTCCCCACTTGGGAAGAGAGTATATTTCAAAAGTACTGCTCAGCCGCTGTATAGCGCCTAAACCCTGCCCCAGCGTATTGGTTGTTGAGACACCATCGCGCATGACTCTGTGGACATCAGCTATACCAGGGCCCTGATCGATGGTGATAATTTCCAGGCGCGGTCCCTCCTCCTCGTCCTGCATGCGGTATAGCATTTCGCCACCACCTGCGT
>CAMLLI010000801.1 GCA_946480685.1 uncultured Flammeovirgaceae bacterium
TCGAATTTTTAAAGCGCGATCTCAAAGTGTTATCAACCTCAACGGTTGATCTGGTGCATTATGCCTCTGTCATTAAAGACATGAAAGACACCAACACGCTGACGATCACCGCAGAACACGAACACTTCTTCTTCCAGGAGCTGGAAGGAATCTTCAAGAAATATATTTTCTGATCATTTATACCACCGGCAACAAGGTACGGCAACGAGAACTCTCGCGGCACACAGATTGTTTATGGTTCAGGTATATTTTAAAAAGAAACGTGTATGGCGAAAGCAACATTCTCCGATCTGATCAGCAGTGACAAACCAACTTTTGTAGATTTCTCAGCAGAGTGGTGTGGTCCGTGTAAAATGATGGCACCCATCCTCGAAGATCTCAAGTCACAGGTAGGTGATAAAGCACGCATCATTAAAATTGATATCGACCGCAATCCACAGGCCGCAGCCGCATACCAGGTACAAAGCGTACCCACTCTTGTATTATTCAAAAAAGGAAATGTAGTCTGGCGCCAGTCAGGCGTTGTCCCCACAGAATACCTCAAACGCATAATAGACCAGCACGCCTGAATATATTTTTCTAATCTTCCAATCTTCTAATTTTGCAATCTGTCAATTACTCTTCACAACCCGAAAGTAATCAAAGACAGCCCCATCCTTCGTATCGATGGCTTCAGCCCACAGTTGTTTGCCGTCAATATGTATTTGCATAAAAGCCCAGAGGTGTTTGCTGAAGGCTACGAGTTTGGGATGCGAACAGTGCTCCGGATCTGGTGCATAATACGTAGGGTCTGTACCAAAGCCGCGCAGCTTTCCGCCACTTCCCGCAGTGATGCTGATAAATCCTTCCGGCTGCCGGTATACATTGGGTGTATCAATATGTTTTGGGATCGGCATTCCTTTTCCGTTCATCGGGTTAAGACGTTCATAGGTGTGCGCATGACCGTTTAACACAACATCTACTTTATACCGCTCAAACAACGGATATAGCTCCATCACTTTGGTATAGTCCTCTTTATAGGTACATGATATACCATTGTGGTGCAGAAAGACAATGATCCAGTCATATTTACCCTGTGCTTTCTGAAGATCATTCTCCAGCCATGCTTTTTGCTTTTCAAATTCATGGAAGTCTCCATTCTTTGAATCGAGCCCTATAAAATGCGCGTTGCTATAATCAAAGCTATAGTAATGACCGTTACCGGGAAGTTTCCATTCCTTCAAAAAGTTCTCTTCAGGATTTACCACCCAATCGTGATTGCCCAACACGGCAAAGGTGGGTATTTTGGTAAACACATCTTTAAAGTATGGAAAGAGATGCTTATCGTATCCTTCACTCTCACCATTCGGATATACTATATCTCCCAGCAACAAACCAAAGTTCGGCCGGTCTTTTAATTTTGTTATACCCACCGCCATTTTATCCGGCTTCCCTCCTTCGCCCACAGGTTCACCTATATCGCCCGCTGTAAAAAAACTGAACGCACTCTTTGTATCGACCGGTGAAATGAAATCGAGCGTATCTTTTTTCAACAACTCCTGCTCATCGGTAAATATTCTGTATTGATAGCGCACGCCACGCTGCAGGCCATGTATGGTTACGGTATTCATATAGCCATATTTCGCCCTCACTACGGTGCCGGCAGCGGTACGCCAGGTTGTATTTTCCGCGCGCACCATGGCCTTGCAATTGGTGCCACGGGTTGTTTTCCAAAGTATACTTACGCTATCGGCCAATGCCGTTTGAAGATAAGGGGTGCGCAATAGCTGCGGTATAGGCTGTTGTCCACTACAGAAATGCGAGCCAAGTATAAACGTTGTCAGTATAATGATACGGAGTTGGGTCATGATGATTGCTGTTGATCTATGGAGCTTGATTCTTAAGTATAAAATTACTGATCTCTTCCTGCGAACGCACCAGGTATTCGCCTTGTGCCGGTGTATTATTCATGTGCTCATCCAGCACTACGGCCTGTACGGTATCGGCTGTCTGCAACAATAACATTTTGATAAGCTGCGACCGGAGCTGTGCATCGTATACCGGGAAGCATACTTCGATACGCCTGTATATATTCCGGTTCATCCAGTCGGCTGACCCGATATATACTTCCGTCTGTCCACCGTTGCCAAACATGAACACGCGGCCGTGCTCGAGGTAACGATCTACAATGCGTTTCACCGTTATGGTATCGCTCATGCCGGGTATACCGGGCACGAGGCAACAGATGCTGCGCACGATGAGTGTAACCTGTACACCGGCCCGCGCGGCTTCGTATAGCCTGGCAATCAATACCTGGTCTTCCAGGTTGTTGAGTTTTATCGTGATCGATCCTCGCGAACCATTACGCACGTGCTCGATCTCGCGATTGATCAATGCTATAAAACGCTGTTGCAAATTGAATTGTCCTACCAGCAAATGGGTAAAATCCAATTCATCGGATGCCTTTGGCATGCGTCTTTTCTTCAGGAACAGGAAAAGTTCTTCCGCTTCCTTCAGCATCGGCTGATGCGCGGTGAACAATATATGATCGGTATAAAAACGTGCTGTGCTCTCATTGAAATTTCCCGTAGCCAACAGCCCGTTGTACTCGAAGCCCTTCGCACATTTCTTTTTAATAACGGCCAGCTTGGCGTGTACTTTCAATCCCGGTATACTGTCAATGATGGTGATGCCGGCACTCTTCATTTGCCGCGCCCACTTGATGTTGTTGGCTTCATCAAAGCGTGCCTTCAGTTCAACAAACACCATTACCTTTTTGCCGTTGCGTGCTGCGTTGATCAGGGCATGTACAATCCGTGAATCGCTCGCTACGCGATACAGGGTAACATAAATCTTCGTGACATACGCATCGATAGCCGCTTCATTGAAGAAGCGAAGCACTGTTTCGTACGAATGAAACGGAGGATGCAACAGTATATCTTTCTGTGTAATGTCTTCAAGCAAGGCATGCTGCGCGTTCGTGATCTTGTAGTGCGCCTGTCTATAAGGAGGATACTGCAGGGCCTTGTCGTATACCGGTATAGATGACAAGTCCTTTAAATTATGATATG
>CAMLLI010000802.1 GCA_946480685.1 uncultured Flammeovirgaceae bacterium
GCTGGCTTCAATCACAGGTCAATTCTGTTGTGCGATAGAATTTGTGCGAAAGCAATATCATACTCCTCTAGTCTTTCATTCCTTAGCGTCCGCTTATGGACGAAAATCCTGCATTTAATTTTACAACCACTTCCACTATATATAGCGGAAGGTATTTCATTCTTGTACGTAATCTGAATTTATAATGGGTGAACGAAAATTTAAGCTCACTATGCTTGAGTACTCGAAAGTTATTCTGGCAAAAATCAGTTTTGATAAGAGATTATTTAAAAAAGAATATAGGAAGGCATTCCGATACCTGGATAAGGATGATCGTGCTGCTTTGAAACACTGGGTGCGCGCGAAGTGGAGTATAGTTATGAATACCTGACGCTAACGAGTATTTATTTCGCGGTACAGAATGCATGTTTAAAAAACTATACAGGAGCAAGGTCTAAGTATACTGCTCAATGGGTGGTATTATAAACCAGCTATGAACATAATGTTAAAGCGACTGATCATTTATTAACTTGTAGCAGAGATCAAACGAACTTGAAGATCATGAATCGTAAACTGATAGAAACGTATCCCGGCAAAGAGCTATACCAAAGGCTTGTGAAAGCAAAGTTGTTGATTGATGAACAATATAACAACAAGCTCTCCCTTGATGTAATTTGCCTGGAAGCGAGTATGTCGAAGTTTCATTTCGTGAGACTTTTCAAAAAGATCTACGGTGTCACACCATTACAGTACCTGATCAATGTGAGAATTTCAGCAGCGAAGACGCTGATAGCATCAGGTGTGTCAATGACTGACGCGTGCTGGCAAGTAGGATTTGAAAGCATCAGTTCGTTCATGGTGTTATTTAAAGAGAAGACCGGCCGGAGTTCGTCATTATATCGGAACGAGCGGATACAACATGAAATGCTCTTGAGACAAAAACCGACTATGTCGATTCCTTCCTGTCTCACATTCATGCACAAGCGAAAAAAGCAATAATGAAGATAGTGACAGCGTATCGACAAAATAACTTTGACTGAAAATAAATGATGGTATGAGAAAGGTTATCGTGTCCATGATGGTGTCTGTTGATGGATTTATTGAAGGCAGAGATCCACAGGAATACTGGCACAATTGGAATGATGAAATGAGTGCTTATATGATGGACTTCTTCAAACGTGTTGATTTATTTATATACGGCAGAAAGGCTTATGAAGAAATGATTGCGTATTGGCCTCAACTGACAGACGAGTTCGCAATGGTGATGAACAGCACACCCAAGCTGGTGTTCTCGAAGTCGCTTGCATCGGCATCGTGGAATTCAACATTGCTTCGTGAAGTTGATCCGGATTACATTAACAACCTTAAACAGGACACCGGTAAAGATATAGTGATCTTTGCGGGTTCCGGTATGGTGGAATCTTTCATGAGACATAATCTTGTGGATGAGTTCAGACTCATTATAAATCCTTTGTTGCTTGGTGGCGGAAAATCTTTCTTTAATAACATACTCAAGGCGATGCCATTGAAATTTATATCCGCACAGACTTTTGCGTGTGGCAATGTGTTGCTGATCTACGAAACTATAAGACGCATATGATAACGAGGTTGACACATACTTTTATATATGTTCTAAATCTGGACAGTGCTATAGATTTCTATACGAAGAAGCTGGGCTTTAAAATTCATGCAGACCTGGTTGTGAATGGAGACAGGTGGGTGACGCTCCATTTGCCCGAACAACCTAGAATGGAAATTCTGCTGGTGGTGGTAGAGGAGGGGATGATATTCAAAGCTAACCAGGTAAAGCAAATGACGCAGCTTATAAGCGCACAAACGCTGAGTTATGGTGTGTTTGAATGCGCAGATGTGCGAGCATTTTACGAAGAGAAAAAGATGTTGGGCGTTGAGTTCTGTATTGATCCATATCACAATCCGGAACTTGATGTGTTTGAGGCCGCATTTTTTGACGACAGTGGAAACTGGTTTCGGGTAACGGAGCCGAGATAGGCGTTCTTCCATGACTTATTTAGCGCTATCTCTCCCGTATCGTCAGTAAATATTGAACTCAGTATATATAATATACACAAAAGGACAAGCCAATAAACAGTATTTTTCGCAATTAAGAAATGCAATTAATCTGTAGGGTAGCCATACCGTTGTGAAACGACTGACAGCGGTAAGGCAGGAAGTTACTCCTATGTTATTGCATTGAGACTTCATCAGAATAAACCCGGTGCCTAATGTCACTGGCGGAAGTTTTATTATACTTGCGGAAAATTTTATAGAATGAAGTATCTCAATGACGATAGCGAATTGATAACCGTGTTAACCGTGCTTACATTGTTATTATCGTCCATATATGCTGGTGCACAAACAAATTTTTCTATAGCAGCCGGTGTGGCGCGCACAAACCTTAAACACGAAAGCGTGTCGGGAGGACAAAAGTTTTGGGAGCCCAAGACAAGTTATTTCATTTCGTTAAACCTGAGCCGAGATATTTCCGAAGTTGTTGGCTGGCAAGTGGGGCTTGGCTATATAAATGCAGGAGCCAATAGTCTTTTCCTTCGCGATGTTGTTCAAAATGACCACTATATTACCTGTCCTATATCTATTTACTATAAACCCTTTCGTTTTTTGAAGATTGGTGGGGGGCCTCAGTTTAACGTATTGCTGAATGAGTCGATAAACACAGATTTCTTCCCACAATCTTTTAACGTTGGTGACTCTGATCGATTTGACTATGGAGTTGGTGTAAATGCTGAAGCACTGTTTTTCAAAAACATGGCATTGAACATAAGGAACTATTGGGGACTGAAGTATAATAATGAATATGACTACAGCGCCCTCTCAAATCCGCCCCCAGGATTCAACACTAATAAGAATGTTTTTCTCACCTTCGGTTTGTGCTATTACTTGAAATAAAATATTTACGAATTATAAACCTCATGCAGTCTGGCTCTTAAGGGACGGTAGGCTTGTCGTCTTGCGCTCATATATACCTTCAAGAATCCGTTCTGATATTCGATAAGGGAAGGCATGCAGCTTTAAAGTCTCGTGCGTCACTTC
>CAMLLI010000803.1 GCA_946480685.1 uncultured Flammeovirgaceae bacterium
TCAAAACCTTTGCGCAGAATTTCATCGAGTAACAACAAAGGCTGTGTATGATTCTGTGACAACAATGCATCAATCACCTGGAAGTAATAATCGTAATCCAGGATATGCAGATTGCTCAACACATTCTTGAACATTACTCCTTTACCAGAGGAGTATGTTACCATCAAATCAAAAATGGAAAGCGCATCGCGTAATGCACCATCTGCTTTCTGACTGATCAGGTGAAGTGCTTCGTCTTCAGTTGGTATACCTTCGTGCTGCGCAATCTTTTTCAGGTGATTGGCAATATCACTGATCTGTATCCGGTTGAAATCGAAAATCTGACAACGTGAAAGAATGGTAGGAATTACCTTGTGTTTCTCGGTTGTCGCCAGAATAAAAATTGCATATGAAGGTGGTTCCTCGAGCGTCTTCAGAAAAGCGTTGAAGGCCGCGTTCGAGAGCATGTGAACCTCGTCTATAATATACACTTTGAATTTTCCGAACTGAGGCGGGTAACGAACCTGGTCGATCAGGTTACGAATGTCTTCCACCGAGTTGTTGGAAGCTGCATCGAGTTCAAAAATATTAAGTGAATTATTTTCAGTTCTTTCTTCAAAACCATTGATCAGGCGCGCCACGATACGCGCGCAGGTTGTTTTACCCACACCGCGCGGTCCGCAAAACAAAAGTGCCTGAGCAAGTTTATTGTTATCGATAGCATTTTTGAGCGTAGTGGTAATGTGTTCTTGTCCAACCACTTCGTCAAACCCCGTAGGGCGATATTTACGTGCCGATACAACAAAGTTTTCCATGCGAGGGCGCAAGATAAAATTGAAATAACAATTAGCAATGGACAAACGGATAAACGTGTTTAAGTATGTACGTGAGTACGTGTTTACGTTGGTGGAACTGAATTTATCGGTGAGTCGTGCGCGAAACTTTTTTCGTTTTATATTTGTCTCCCTTTTGCCGGAGCATTCCGGAATGTTCATTGAAACAAGAAATACATTTTAGCGTTACACACCTGAATGTTTTCCTGTTTAAAAAAATCGGGGCCGACCGGTTTTGACAGGATGTTTGAGGTCGTATGTAAGCATGCAGGCTCATAGGATGAGAGCCTTGAAAGATAGTCCTGAATCATACTTGGCGAGTCTAACTACGCCATGGCTGCTTAATTTAGCGATACGCTAGATTAGCCTCGTCCCGATAAGATCGGGAAAGCCATCATCGCTCAGCATTGTCGTTTTGCAGGTGCTGGTTAGCGGTGTCGTAATGCAGAACTGCTCCGCGTGATGTTGCTAAGCGCGGTTAAGACACAGTAACTAAGGTGTAGTTTGGCTGTTGCCTGCCTTGCTGCACTCGACAATCAAAGTCAACTAAGCATGTAGAAGGTACGAGTTCATCTTCTCTGGACCAGAGTTCGATTCTCTGCGGCTCCACAAATAAGAAAAGCCCTGCTATATTCGTGGGGCTTTTCTCATATATAGCAGTCCGATTTCTATTTACTACCCAATCCGGGAATTCAACACTACTTTAGCAAATCACTTTATCAGTATATCTATATCATCAAGATGCATAAAGATCGACTAAAAGGATGTTTGATTTACGGCGCAATCGGTGATGCGATTGGTAACAGGTTTGAAGGAAGTAATGAAGTCAAAGACTTCGACGTAGATTTCCGTTGGTTCATTTCAGACGACACACAACTTACGTTGGCAACATGCGAGGCAATTTATAATTGTAAAAATATAAATCCCGAAACAATAGCCATGAAGTTTCTCGACTGGTTTAATACACGCAGACTTACCGGTTTAGGATCAAGCACGTTGAAAGCGCTTCGGGAACTACAGGTCGGAGGTCACTGGGCACTGGTGGGAAATTCCGGAGAACGTGCGGCAGGAAACGGTGGAGCGATGCGGATTGCACCGCTCGCATTTAAAAGAACCATGGAACGTATTACGATTAAAGATGTCTGTTCGATTACGCATAAGAATGATGAAGCATATACTGGTGCTTTAGCAATCTACTATGCCGTTGTTTGCGCCCATACCGGTAACTGGACAGGTGGAACTGATTTGATAGAAAACGTTACAAAGAATTTACCGGATACCAATGTAAGAGAGAGACTGACTGAATTCAGTAAATTAAAAGATCGGTCGATTGAAGATATAGGCAAACTATATCCGGCTACGGGCTACGTTGTTGATTCTGTTCCGGTATCAATTTTTGCTGCCCAGCAAATCGGTAAACTTTCTGTGCAGGCAATCTTCAGAGAACTGATTCAGATCGGAGGCGATACCGACACCATTTGCTCGATGGCAGGCCAAATCATTGGTTCTCTCATTGGAAGTATTAATGTTCCGAAAGAGTGGTCATCCAAATTCAATAGTGACCTTAAAGATGTTCGAGAGTCAATTGATCTTATTGTTGATCAATGGCAAGAATAGAATATACTTCAAGCGTATTGAAGTACCCTCATTATAAGAGCTTCTGTATTTATTAAAGTATTTCGTTTAAAATCACCAACTTCATTAATATATTTTACTGACATCTGGGTAAATATATCGGCAGACACAACGACTGCAGCTTGTGAACCGTGTTTGAGTGCTGCATTATGAAAGTTTTGAATCGTCCATTCGTGGTCAGCTTGAGTGATAGCACCTATCCCCACACAATCCCGCTGCGGTATCTTTTATAACCTGAAGTACAGCAGATATCCCTTGCCTGGTATCGGGGTCTTAATTTAACATGAACCACTCTGATTTGAAACAGGTTTTCATAGGCACTCGTTTTCTTACGAATCGTATTGAGTAGGTAATTATAATAAGGCGAATGTGTGTCCTCACCAGTTTTACCAAGACATTCGCGTCCAAAATATTGGTACATTAATGGTTAGCAATAATCTATACTCAAATTTGCGCGTTGGATTTACTCAAAGCCATCTCCCGGAATTTCAAAAAATACTGGAATGCTTTAGCTTTACAAGCAAGGTTTCTTCCTCTACAAAAAAACTTCATGAACATCCTCATCATCTACTCACACCCCAGTAAAAAGTCG
>CAMLLI010000804.1 GCA_946480685.1 uncultured Flammeovirgaceae bacterium
AGAAGTAAGAAGTAAGAAGTAAGAAGTAAGAAGTAAGAAGTAAGAAGTAAGAAGTTTTCGTGCAGATACCTATTGGGATATATATAGCCTGATGCGTATAACGATTAACGGATAACGACTAACGTCTGGCTACAGACATTTATCCTGAAGCCAGTAACCAGAAGCCAGCAGCCAACTACAAACATCGATAACAACTAACAGCCATGGAACGTCCGCTCACCGAAAATATACGCAAAGACCTCCGGCCGCTTACGCTGAAGGAATATGAACAGGTTGGCGGTTATCAGTCTGTGCGGAAGGCGTTGAAGGAGATGACTCCGAAGGATATCCAGTCCGTTGTAAAAGATTCGAATCTGCGCGGCAGAGGAGGAGCAGGGTTTCTAACCGGACTCAAATGGAGTTTTGTTCCGATGGATAGTTCTATCGATACCAAGTATCTCATTGTAAATGCTGATGAGATGGAGCCTGGTACATTTAAAGATCGCTTGTTACTCGAAAGTGCTCCGCATCAGTTGATCGAAGGAATGATTGTATCAGCGTTTGGTATACAAGCGAATGTATCGTTTGTCTTTTTGCGCTGGGCCTATAAAGAAGCTGCCAACAATATACGCTTCGCTATACAGGAAGCTTACGATGCTGGTTATTTAGGACACAATATACTCGGTTCGGGTTTTAATCTGGAGATGCACTTGCATACCGGTGTAGGCCGCTATATATGCGGAGAAGAAACTGCGTTGCTCAATTCACTCGAAGGTAAACGCGCTACACCACGCGCGAAGCCACCCTTCCCGCAAGTGAGTGGTTTGTTTGGTAAACCGACTATTGTAAATAATGTAGAGACACTCAGTTGTATACCACACATTGTAAATAAAGGTGCAGACTGGTTTCAGAAATTAAGTCTCACGAATGATGCCGGTACAAAACTGTTTGGTGTAAGTGGTAAAGTGAAAACTCCGGGACTATGGGAATTGCCTATGGGTATATCCATGCGTGAACTGTTGGAAGAACATGCCGGTGGTATGCAGGATGGATTGAAATTCAGAGGTGCATTACCTGGTGGCGCATCCACTGATTTTTTAGTAGAGCAACACCTGGATGTTAAGATGGATTATGTTTCCATCGCAGCGGCAGGAAGTCGTTTGGGTACAGGAACCATGATTGTGCTGGATGATAAAACTTCCGTGGTAGGATTTGTACGAAACCTGATGCACTTTTTTGCGCAGGAGTCGTGTGGATTTTGTACTCCGTGTCGTGAAGGTATACCGTGGATTGAAAAGATACTCACATCCCTCGAATCCGGTAATGGTGAAGGACATGATCTGCACTTACTGGACTTCCATACAAAATATTTAGGTCCCGGCAACACCTTCTGTGCATTAGCACCCGGAGCGATGGAACCCCTGCAAAGTGCACTCAAATATTTCAGAAAGGATTTCGAACAATATATAGCCGAAGAACTGTCTCACGCAACGGAACCTCTACCCGTAAAGCGAAAGCGTCTTATAACCGACATCTCTAAATTCTAGTACATCATAATATATATACACACACACCAACTTGCACACGTAAACACATAAAAACGTAAACACGTTAACCATGGTGCTTTTCATCGACAATAAACCGCATGAAGTTCCTGCCGGTAAAAATCTGCTGGAGACCTGTCTTACGCTGGGACTGAATGTACCATACTTCTGCTGGCATCCGGCCATGGGTTCGGTAGGGGCATGCAGGCAATGCGCGGTGAAAGTATATAAAGATGAAAACGACCAGAAGGGACGACTCGTGATGTCGTGTATGGAGCCCGTTGTAAACAACCAGCGTATATCCATTGATGATCATGATGCAAAGGAATTTCGCGAACATGTGATCGAATGGCTGATGACAAACCATCCCCACGACTGCGCGGTATGCGATGAAGGTGGCTCTTGTCATTTGCAGGACATGACGGTGATGACCGGACATAACTATCGCAACTTCCGCTATAAGAAACGTACCTATACCAATCAATATTTAGGCCCCTTTCTCAATCACGAAATGAACCGCTGCATCCAGTGCTACCGTTGTGTGCGATTTTATAAAGACTATGCAGGCGGTAAAGACCTGGATGTATTTGCCTCGAAGAACAATGTATACTTTGGCAGGGCAGAAGATGGTGTGCTTGAAAATGAGTTCAGTGGTAACCTCGCAGAAGTTTGTCCTACCGGTGTATTTACCGATAAGACACTCAAGCAGCACTATACACGCAAGTGGGATCTTACCATGGCACCTTCTGTATGCCAGCACTGCAGTATAGGTTGTAATACCGTTGGCGGTGAACGATACGGTTCGCTGCGGATGATTGCCAACCGGTATAACGGTGCAGTAAACGGATACTTCCTCTGCGACCGCGGCCGCTATGGATATGAATTTGTGAATGCTGCTGATCGTATTCGTAAACCCCTTATACAACAACGCGAAGCCGATCGTGAGACATTGCTCTCAACGGTATCAGGATTAGTAGGTAAGCCCGGAGTGATCGGTATAGGTTCTCCGCGCGCATCGCTTCAATCTAACTTTGTTTTGAAAGCATTGGTTGGCGAACATAATTTTTATCATGGTGTATCAGATGCTGAACATGATCTCGCTGAACTTGCAGTAAAGATATTACGCGAAGGCCCCGTTCGTACTCCCTCTACCAAAGAAGTAGAAGAGGCCGATGCTGTTTTTATACTGGGTGAAGATATAACCAACACAGCTCCTATACTGGCATTGGCCGTTCGTCAGTCGGTACGACAACAACCGGCAGCATTGGCTGAGCAAGCAAATATACCCTTGTGGAACGATGCTGCGGTGAAGGGAATCGTACAGGATAAGAAAGGCCCCTTGTTCATCGCGACTTTAACTACTACCAAACTAGACGAACTGGCCACTGCTACGTATCGGGCCACCCCGGAATGTATAGCACGACTTGGTTTTGCAGTAGCGCATGCATTGGACAATGCATCTCCGGTGGTTAACGGTCTCTCTGAAAATATGGCTGCGCTGGCAGAACAGATA
>CAMLLI010000805.1 GCA_946480685.1 uncultured Flammeovirgaceae bacterium
GAACGTTCGATAGAGTGCTGCCTGTATAGAAGGCGGTAAATCTTGTGGCGATAACGCCACCTTCGTTGAATCGGTATATGCCGTGCTTGGAAACGCATACACAAATTGAATTGCAAACAGTAAAATCGCTACTCCCCGTAAATGTATTCTCATATCCTGAAACTATCCCATCCTTAAAATCAACGCACTCAAAACCGATCGCGCACAATCGTATAGTCTTTATGTTTAATAAACCAATCACGCACTTTCTGCAAAGCGGCAGTATAGTCTTTTGTCTTTATATCACCGCTTTCATCCAGTTGCACCGGATAACCATCTATAACCGGTGCCAGTTGTTCCATGATGCGATAACCACACGGAATAGGTTGCTCGCGTTCAGCATCGGCTGTCATGCAGTTCTTGTCATCACGTTGCATGACTTCAACCATGTAGCGAATTGTTTCAGCTTGACGGGTATATACCAGATCAGGAAATACCTTATATACTATATCATCGTTCACCGGAAGCTTGCGGACTCTTCGCATCACTTCATCTATAGCTTCCGAATCATTCATGCGCGATAATGCAACCAGCGCTGCCCAACGGACAGCTTGGGCGTTACCGGTCTTTGTATACGGACGAATGGTTTCTTTTAGATCCGTCAGTTCCAGAAAGCCTGCCAGCTTCAATACCTGGTCGAAGTGCGCTGTTTTACTTCTTACCAAATTTTTTATACTATCTTTTGATGCAGACGTGAAATCGTCTTTCCGAAATGTAGTCAGATAGTCCAGTGCAAGACCGGCATTGCCAGCGTCTTTGTCTTTACAGCCTTGCACCAAATTATAAACAGCTGCGTGCCGAAGAGCACTTTGTTTTGCGGTGGCACCGGACTGCTGAAAAATCAAATACGCTTTAGCACGTATAGCCGCCACGCTATCACGTTGATACAGTGCCAGTACATCCTTCCATACACTGGCATTTTCAGGAAGAAGTATACCCTTCGGTATAGCCGGATTTTTACCAGCACGAATGTCTGTGAAATATACTCTTACCTGTTCATCCAGTTTTTGACTGTAGGATAACCACGGTAACAATACCATTATTGCAAGAATAGAAAACCGCGAACACCCTCGTGTATTTCTGAATATACCTTCCCCCTGAAGCCTCATTATTATCCCTTCGTTTTATTCTTCATCCATTCATTGTACTCCCGAATCACTTTTACAAAATCCTCGCGTTGATACGCACCACTCTTCACACGTTCAGACAATTCAGGATAATCAGCAACAAGCTTCGATACGCCCCTGTTAAAGTTCAGGAACATAACTTCCAGTAACTGATCGCCTTTTTTATAGTACATTCGTGTGGCTACAACTTTTTGCGTACGATCGTGCATACTGGTTGTAACGTAACTATATCTATATACCGGGATCGCGCCACTCAATACTCGCTGGCAGAATTTATTTTCGTATGTCCACGGACTTGTGTTCATATCTTTTACCCACGTGAGTGACTCTCTGAAGACGCCTTTATAGCTATAGCCGTGTATTTCCTTCGGGTATATCTCTACGCGCTTGTTGTCTTTCATGACAATGATCTGATCTTCCAGCCACAGCGAATCTCCGAACGGCATAACATCATGCGAGGGTATAATGAAGCGAACATCCATGGTGTCGCCCGGGGTGATTACGATATAGTCTCGCACGCCACCGGTAGCAACTACCGGCTCGTTTGCAGGTGAAGACATATCTTCCTTCGCGAGCGTTGGTTTTGCGTAGCCGCGGTCTTCCATATCAGGCTTCACACCGTTTACAAATCCATTGGCCACAAAGCGGGCACGCTTGTCTGCTATACTCGGCTTGAGCGCGAACGCTACCTGTTCGGTGTTAAGACTGGCCGCTTTGGTGATCTTCTTTACCCATTCTTCTGCTTTGTCAAAATCATTCAATTCGTAATAGGCCAATGCCAGATTACCATAGATCATAGCCGACACTTTCGGATCGATACGTGCATTCTTGTCTTCACTCGCTTCTTTCAAAGCTGCCTCCCATATAGCTAGAGCTTCATTTACCTGTTGTTTGAATGTATCGTCCAGGTAACCGATCTTTTTACTGGCACCGGCAATAGCATTGTATAGCAGTGAGTACGCTTTTAGTAAATCAGCATACGCTCCCTTTTTATCTTTTACATAACCTACATCTACACGATCGCCAGCCATGCCATAACCGTAGTTGCTGAACAGCCAGTCGCGCACTTCTGACTTTCGTTGTTCCGTACGCTCGGAGCGCAGACCATCTTTAAAGCTATAATCACGCTCGTACTCCTGTTGCAAACTGGATAGCGAAGAATTATTCTGTGGATAATATTTAGCTGTAAAGAAACCGGCAAGATCCTGCTCGGTAACAAGCTGCCCTTTGGCCAGCACCCGGATCTTCATGGGGAAAGAATACGTAATCTCATACCAGTACTGATGCATTACTGACTTTTTACCATCCTTCTCTATATCGATGGGTTTGTCATTAACTTCCTTGTTGGTAATGGAGAGGGCACTTACAATCAACTCGATCTGTACATCTCCATTCTCGCGAACGCGTTTATAGCCGGGTATATGCAATGCACGCTGAAGTGAATCGCGTTGCCACGAAGTGAGGTCGTCACCCAGGTCTTCCAGTCTGTACGAATACGTTTTGAGCGACTTGTCGAGCGGTTTTAACGGGTATCTATAGAAGTATAGATCCTTCGGCTCATACTTAATGTTCTGCGAAAACGTTATTCCGATAGCCAGGAATAAAAGGCAGGTTGTCAGGATTAGACGCATGTATATTACTTTGATTTCTTCATAATTGTATTTAGTATTTTGGGTCTTTAATTCTATTTAGTCGCTTGATAAGAGTTCCGTTTTATGTCATCATCATATATAGTGAGTGTATTATTATCGATTTAAAGCCTACCTGTTCTTAGGCATTCGCCAAACTCTCCAGATTCGGGGTCAAGTGTTCTCTCTTCAAAAAAATCATCAGCAAACCCTATCCACATTGTAAGTACATTTTG
>CAMLLI010000806.1 GCA_946480685.1 uncultured Flammeovirgaceae bacterium
ATTGGAATCTTTTTACCAATGGTTAAGAGAAATATGTAGTAAAAAATCATGCCACGACATCGCATTAATCAGACAAAAGTGTTGATACTATTGCTTATTCACAAGCATCGTTTACAGTTCGTTCTTTATGCTACTGGTATATAGTACTGCGATTAACCTGCACTCCGCAGCTATAGATAACAAAAAAAGACCGGAAGTTAACCTCCGGTCTTGGCATTTTGAGACAGACTCGATTACCTATACTTGTCTTAGAAAATCATTTAATGCTATAAAAGAAATTCCTGAGTTCGCTGGCAAATGTATCGGGCACCTCCAGCGCAGCGAAGTGTCCCCCTTCGTTCATCTTTCGGAAGCTCACTACATTTACAAAACGTTCTGCCCATTCTTTTGGAAATTGCGCCTCGCGCGGATATACCGAGAGTCCGGCCGGCACATTGCTTTTCTGCAAGGGCGGTGAGCCACCCCATTGCGCAATGGCATCTGCTTTATACATTCTAACGGAGGTTGCAACAGATTCTGTTACCCAATAGATCATGATGTTGGTGAGTAATTCATCTTTACCACCAAATGCTTTTTCGATCAGTTCGGGTGTAGCACCTGCGTTAACAAAACTCAATATCCAGGCAGCAAGTGCTGTTGGTGAATCATTCAAGCCATAGGCTATAGATTGAGGCTTGGTTGCGTGTACCATGGCATAGGCTCCTTCAGCGTACCACCACTGCTGTACAAACTGTGCAAACTGTTTTTCTGCTTCCGTCATGGTAGATGGATCTTCCTGTCCCATCGGGTAACCTATATCTGTAAAATGTACACCGGCTACTACGTTCGCATATTTAGATGCGAGTGCTTTGGTAACTCCCATCCCTATATCGCCACCGGCTGCATAGAATTTTTCATAGCCAAGATTATCGGTCATCAATACTTTCCATAAGTCGGCAACGGCTTCGCTGCTCATGGCAACTTTATCCGAAAAACCGAAACCCGGAATGGATGGAATGACAAGATCAAAGCTTTGCTCTCCTTCGGTTAACAGCGGAATAATTTTATGAAAGCGATAGTAACTGTCGGGCCAACCGTGTGTGAGTATAAGCGGTTTTGCATTTTTACCCTTACCTTTTATATACTGAAAGTGAATCTTCACACCGTTCACATTCGCTATATATTGAGGATATTTATTCAGCAATGATTCCTGCTTACGCCAGTCATATTCATTGAGCCAGTAACGGACCAGACTTCGCAGGTATGTTTCGCTTGTTCCGAAATTCCAGCCGGAGCCTTCTGCTTCTCCAGGCCAGCGGGTGTTTTGCAAGCGACTCTTCAAATCATTCAATACTTGTTGTGAGACTTGTACTTTGAATTCTGTTACGTTCTTCATGGATGGTGTTTTTTTGGTTTGTGAATAGACACTGGTAACGTTCAACACGAGCAGTGTAAAAATGAGGGCGCGTAGTTTGGTCATAACGGATCGTTTTGTTTTGGGTATAACAAAGCTATTCGTTCGGATAGGCACTCCGTTAGACGACATGTCGGAAGAACTGGTATAAATTTCGGTTTTTCGTTCTTTACCTATTCAAACACAACGAAGGTGTGCTTTACCCTTTGCGATATTCGGTAGGAGTAATTTTAGTCTGCTTTTTAAATGACTTGGCGAAATGTGAAGCATCTTCATAACCGATCCAATGACCTATCTCCTGTACTGACATGGTTGTTTGCTTCAGAAGACTTTTAGCTTCCATCATTACAAATTCGTCTATAAAATTCTTGGCAGATTTACCTAGCTCTACCTGCAAGACTTCACTCAGATATTTAGGTGTGATGTTAAGATGATCGGCATAATAAGCAACTTCCTTGTGACCGGAAAAATGTTGCGCCACTAATTTTCTGAATGCATGCGTAATCTTTTCTCTCCTGGAAACATTAGCATTCTTGGGTTTATCTTTTTGAATAGCGTGATAGGAATTTGCCAGCATCAGCAGCGCATGTACAATTCCGGGAACAGTGTCTTTATTGTCTTTTAATTCTTTAAGTAACGCGAACACCGCCTTCATTTTTTTGGTCTGTTCGTCTGTTAAACGGATCACATGATCACCTCCGTGAAAGAAGAAAGGAAGCGAATGTAAAAAGGAATTTGCCTGTATACCTTCGAGTAATTCTTCTGTAAAGTAAATAGTATCATGCTCTGCGGTATAATTACCGGCCCACTGACATACCATACCGGGACCAACGGTGGTAAGGCATCGGGCTTTTAATATATAGTCTGTGCTGCCAATCTTGAATGTATCGCCTTTACCTGTATAGGTTACGCCCAATCCATATGCAAATGTTCTGAACGGAAAATTAACATGCGCATTTTTATAGGTATGCCGGTCGGCCAGGAAAAACGGAGTGTTAAAGCTATCAGCATTCTGGTGTTTCAGATACTCGTATAAATTGAAAGACTTCAGGTTGAATTTTCCTTGCATATAGAGAATTTACCATTTGACACAACGTTCTTCGTTTCGGTTCGAATGGGTTTATTTAAAAAACATTATCGATGCTTTTACGCTATATGAAATGTGCCGCAGTGATTCATACTTTTCATACTCCTCAAACGGAGAAGATATACCTTGGGGTTACGGCAATATTTGTAGCGTATTACGAATGTTAAGCGGGATTAATGATATACAATGCGCTGTTGCAGGTTGCTCGTAACGTATATATAGCACTGTCGTATAGAACAGGATCCAACAGGCTCTATCTTTAATACCGGACGTAAAAGCTGCTGGAGATTAATACAAATTGACAGGGTATACAGCCGAATGCAATGAGGAATGTTTGCAAAAAATGACCTGAACATCCGTATACGAGGTAACACGGCACGGGTATAAATGTTACTCTTCATGAAGCTCACATTCCTGAATACACAAATCAATTATATTGAAATATCATGAAACCAATACAACTTTATGAGAGGGCCAATCATCTTGGGATGACAAGACCGTGTCCAGGATATTGACCGCTTGAACAAGTTTATGTAAAAGCCAGC
>CAMLLI010000807.1 GCA_946480685.1 uncultured Flammeovirgaceae bacterium
TATAGCCTGCTACAGCATGTCGCTGAAAATCGAGTCCGCCTACTTTCTCCAGAGGTAAATCTGTTATCTGTGCAACCTTGTCAACAGCCGTTAACAGGTCATAGATAACATCCATATAGGTAATTGTTTTTTCAACGGCATTCAGAATGAGAATGATGATTACCTCCGAAGCAACAAATTGTCCTAAAGTAATTTCGCGGTTCACAACCAGTATAGTTCCAAGTATAAGTAAACTTGCGGTTACAGCTGTTTTAAAAATTACAATGAAAGAGTACTGTGTGATGAGTACCTGGAAGTGTGCTTTCCTGTATTTGAGATAATTGTTAACGGTGTTGTCAGTTCGGCGAATCGGCAGATCGGTGTTACCCGCGAGCTTGAATGAATTGATGGAACGTGCAAGTTCTTCCAGCCATTGCACTACTTTGTATTTATACTTTGATTCATTGATGGATGACTTCAATCCATTCGATCCTGTAAACCAGAAGATCAGGACTAGAACAAACACCAGTATAAGACTGAAGAATACAAAGAAGGGGTGATATAGCGACAACAGGATAAGCCCGAACAGAATCTGTATAGCTGCTGACGAAAGATCGATCAGCATCTTGGGCAATCCTTTCTGTAAGGTAATAACATCGAAGAAACGATTGACGAGTTCCGGTGCATAGTTGTTCAGGATCGATTCCATACGAATGCGTGGAATACGGAATGCAAATTCTATAGCGGCCTTGGTAAATACACGTCTCTGCAGATGTTCAACCAGGCTTATCTGCACGATCTGTAGTATACCGGTAAATAATACACCGAGAATAACGGCTGCGATCAGCAGGTATACCGAACTAAAAAATACACCACCTGAAATAAGTTCTACGGTATTCTGAATACCAACCGGCAATACCAAACCAATGAGACCGATTACAATGGAATAAAATAGTATATATAGTATGTCTTTTCGTTCGGTGGAGAGCAGCCTGAAAAATCTTCTTACCGGACTCATGGGTTCCGGTACAACATCTCCCTCGTACGCGTAGTCGCTCACCAGGTTTTTGTACGGATATAGTATATAGCTGAGCACACCGTCCTGGTTGCCATAAAGAGAAGTAAGCTCTGAAACATTAGCGGGAACTGAAAGCTGTGTGCCGTCTTGCAGCGCGTGGATGGAAGTTTTTTTTCGGTCACCGGATATAAGAATCGGGATGAGTTCATGCTGTGTTTCGTGAAACACGAGTACAAGTACATTGTCGTCTTTTACAACATCGGGTAATGCAGCTGCCGGTATATTCTGCTCAAGAAAAAGCATACGCATCTTGCTGCCGGCTTCGATCAGGTCATTCTTGAATTCGCCAAATTCGCTTTTGGTGTAGTGGCGGTTATTGATTTCTACAAAGCGCAGATCTGCCGGATTAAATTCATGCTTCAATAAAAGTGCAGCTTCGCGCAGGATCCGTATGATCGAGTGATTGGTCATTTGATCTTAGTGTTTATCGTATTCAGTACCATAGTTTCCAGAAATTCAACAAGCTTGTCGTGCTTTTGCCGGGATTCTGTTTTTATATCCGTGAGGGAGGGGAGATGCTGTGCATAGTATAGCTGGTGATTTGCGCTCAGCACAATGGTGCTCACGAGCGAATGCGGAAACGGATATTGCGGATTGATCTCCTTCAGTATACCGGCAATTTTTTTGCAGAGTGATTTATAGGGAAGGAAAAGTCCTTCCTTGTTATCAGTGTCCACCTGTCGCGTAAAGTAGGTCTTTTCAAATTCAGTGTTAACGATCCGCTGCAGTCTCTGCTCATCTACAAAAGGTACATCCGGATCTTTCTTTTTTTCTTCTACAAGTATACGGATGCAGGTTCGCAGCCGCTCCACAGGACTCGCTATATTTTGCGTGCTATAGTCTATTCTATACTCCAGCCAGGTCCAGTACCAATCGATGAGGTATAGCAGCAGCCGGTGCTTGTTTTCAAAGTACCGGTATATAGATGCTTCGGTAGACCCGATCTCCGAGCCCAGCTTTTTAAATGTAAAATCGTCCGCCCCGGTCTTGTCGATCATTTTGATACTCGATTGAATGATCTTTTGTCCCAACGTACTTGACTGGGGGTCGCGTAAGTATAAGTTTGGATTCAGATGAAACGATACGATAGCCATCAGCTTAAAATTGATAGTATTACTATCATAAACGAATGTATTGCAATTTTGTTCAAAAGAAAGAATATTTTTTTATAATGTTGTAGAAAACGATTGTACGTTCTACATGTTTCCCAAATGCTATCAGAAGGTCATCCGCGTTAAAGCCGCCTGCGATCGTACCAAACGGATGGCTATAAGTTTAGCAGTGATAACTTCGTTTACGGTAAATTTTACATTTCTGTAAAGATGCAAAGAGTCTTGTCGGCAAAGCTCGTGTTGCTTTAAATTAAGAAATTCTGCTGGGCAGGAATGATATTTTCAGAAGAGTCTTAAACTAAAAAAAGACTATTATGAGTACATTCAGCAAGCAGTCCTACCTGGAGTTATTGGATGAACTGGTGATCGGTAAAACAGAAGAGTTTACCTGGGTCATCGACCGTGAACCAGGACATGGTATTATTCGCACCATTGAGCAGCTTTCCGCTGAAGATGCATCGTTTCCCATTACAGAAGGTGGTACTACGATAGCATCCCACACGGAACATGTGCGGTGGAGTTTGCAGCTGGCACTTGCTTTTTTGAAAGGTGAAAAACCTGTGCCAAACTGGAATGAGAGCTGGCGTATAAA
The DNA here is from genome assembly GCA_946480685.1 of uncultured Flammeovirgaceae bacterium. Next base: position 2,762 of record CAMLLI010000807.1, read on the forward strand.
AACCGTGAACGATAGTCAATGGAAGAAACTTCAGAAAGATCTGAATGATGTTTATACTGCTATACGTGCTGCCATTGAAAAGTATGATAATTGGAGCGATCCACGTATGGAAAAAGGAACACTGGCGATGCTTCCGCACATGTCGTATCACCTTGGGGCTATACGGCAGATGGTACGCGTGCTAAGCAATAGTACCGAGAACAAGATCGGCCTGATGAGCGAGGCCTGAAGAGAAAATACTTTCTCCGCAAGCACTGATATCG